>NZ_JAGGDL010000029.1:0-47439 GCF_017653575.1 Pseudoalteromonas sp. K222D | reverse complement strand
ATGTGAAAGTAGGACATTGCCAGGCTCCAAATTGTAGAAAGCCCGACTAGAAATAGTCGGGCTTTTTTACGTCTGCAGAAAAGTGAAATGTGGGTGAATAATGTACACAAGTCTCCCGCGTAGGTTGGGCGAGCGTAGCGACACCCGACACTCAAATCATAAAAACATCACCACTAGCCAATGAATGTGGTGCATTTGCACTGTGATTTTCTACCGCTGTGGGCACTACGACATTTTACAGCGTTGTCGCTACGAAGTAGCGCGCCGACTCCAAATCGAGATAGCCCGATTGAAAATAATCGGTTTTTTTACGTCTGCAGAAAAGTAAAATTCAAGTCATTAATAAGTAAAACTCAAAGATAAAAAAATACTATGCTGATAAACTCAAAGTACATTTATTTTAGACTTGTATGAGCATGACAGCATTTTCTAGCCGAGTTTATTTACTGCGACATGGTGAGCTTACGACTAAAGATGTTTTAGCGGGGCATACCGATTTTATATTGAGTAAAAAAGGGTTTGAGCAGTTAAATATCGCCTGTGGCAGGTTAGCAAATATTGATTTAGTTACCTCATCGTCTTTAAAGCGCTGTAGTGAGTTTGCTCGGCAATTTTGTGATTTTAATAAAATACCACTGAATATAACCGACGATATTAAAGAGTTTAACTTTGGTGATTGGGATGGCCAAAGCTATGATGAACTGTGGCAGCATACTAAAACACCGACAATTGGTGACTTTTGGCAAAGCCCTTGGCTCGTGACGCCACCTAACGGTGAAAGCATGGCTCATTTTTATCAGCGCATAACAACGTGGTGGCAGCAATTATTAGTTAATACTATTTGCCAAGGTACTCGCTCACAACTTGTAATTACGCATGCAGGAGTAATAAAGCAATTACTCGCTATTATTTGTCAGGTGCCAAAACAGTTAAATTATCAAAATATATTTACTGTGGGTTATGGCAAGGTTATTTGTATCGATATATTTTTTGATGAAAATGGCCAAGCTTGGCCTAAAATTATTTTTTAAAAACGCCTGATCCTCTTTTATCACAACGATATCAGTTGTGGGATTTAGCAGTTATCTTTTTACTTTTTTGAAAACGTGAGTTGCTACACAATGTTTAAAATAGCCCCTTTGAATAATCAATTTGACCACCTTATTCACAATAAAATAAATAATAAAACCAAACCCCTAGGGGCACTAGGTCAGCTTGAACTGATTGCATTACAGTTAGTAAAAATACTATCTCAAACGATAAAGAGTGACGTTGAATTTACTGCATTTAAAGCTGAGATTTGTACCCCTACTTTAGTTGTTTTTGCTGGAGATCATGGGATTGCAGCGCAAGGAGTATCAATTGCACCGAGTGAAGTAACTGCACAAATGGTCGCTAACTTTGTCGCTGGCGGCGCTGCTATAAATATATTTTGTCAGCAACTTGGCTGGCAACTTGAGGTTGTTGATTGCGGTATATTAGAAAAAAGCCCTGCTAGCAAGGTACATGATTGCCGACTTGGTAATATAACCGCCCCGCTTAACTTACACATGGCCATGAGCACTGCGCAAGTAAAGCAAGGGTTTAGTAATGCTAAGTCACTGGTTTTACAGCTTAAACAACAAGGCTGTAATACATTGGCTATGGGGGAGATGGGAATTGGCAATACCACGAGTGCCGCAGCTATTATGGCAGCAATATTAAATTTACCTGTGACGCAATGTGTGGGTAGAGGCACTGGCGTGAGTGACGAATTAATTGCGCGTAAAATCAATGTTGTTGAGCAAGCATTACAACTGCATAAAGCACACTTGGCTGATCCAATAGCGCTGCTTGCTGCAGTGGGTGGCTTTGAAATTGTGCATATTACCGGTGCAATGCTAGCGGCGGCAGAGCAAGGTATGGCCGTTATTGTTGATGGCTTTATTTGTAGTGCTGCGGCTATGGTTGCGATTAAAATTAACCCTATAGTAAAAGAGTATTTAATTTTTGCTCATTGTTCTAATGAACAAGGCCATCAACAAATGTTAAGCAAGCTTGAAGTTAAACCCTTGCTACAATTAGATTTACGCTTAGGTGAAGGCACTGGCGCAGCATTGAGCTTACCTTTGCTACAAGCCGCTCTTGGCTTTTATAACCACATGGCAAGCTTTGCAGATGCCGGTGTTGAGCAGGTTGTATAATATGAGTGACAGTTCACTTTTAGATACCCCAAATAATAAATTACAAACCAAGGTCACGCAGTGGCAGTTAGTATTATTGGCGATTAGCTTTTTAACCCGCATTCCGGTTGCTTTGCGTTTTAATGTTACTAATACTCACCTTAATCAAGCCAGTCGCTATTTTGCATTAGTAGGTGTGTTACTTGGTGGGTTGTTGGCACTTAGTTACTGTGTTTTTCAGCTGTTGTTACCGCCGTCTTTAAGTGTGTTATTAATGATGGCTTTTGGCTTGCTATTAACTGGCGCGTTTCATGAAGATGGCTGGGCTGATGTGTGGGATGGCTTTGGCGGCGGTTGGCAGGTAGAGCAAAAATTAACTATCATGAAAGATAGCCGTTTGGGTACTTATGGAGCTGCGGCATTATTTATAATATTACTGATTAAGTTTCAGAGTCTAGTATTACTTAGTACTTCGCTCACAGCCATTATAACTGCGATATTGCTGGGTCAGTGTTTAAGTCGGGTAATAGCAACCAGTTTAATTGTGAGCATGGATTACGTGAGTGAGGATGCCACCTCAAAAGTTAAGCCTATAGCTATGCATTTGTCGTTTAACAGCTTAGCTATTTTAACGCTCACTGCAGTCATTTTATTACTGAGTTTAATTTTCTTAAATATTATTGTATGGCAAACAGCGGTGATTATTATTGCCGTGTTGCTCATTTTACGCAGTGTATTAGTACGCTGGTTTAAGCACCAGCTAGGTGGTTATACTGGAGATTGTTTAGGCGCGGCGCAGCAGTTATCTGAGGTGATTATTTACTTAACCTTAGTGGGCTTATTATGAGCAACAACCATGCACTTATTTTAGGCGGTGCCCGCAGTGGTAAAAGTCGTTTTGCTGAACAATTGGCAATGAAGAGTAATAAATCGGTGATTTATCTTGCCACTGCACAGCCTAATGACGATGAAATGCAAGCACGTATAACGCGCCATCAAAAAGACCGCCCAGCAAACTGGCAATTAGTTGAAGAGCCCATAGCGCTTGCCAAACTACTTAAAGCCCATAGTAAAGCTGATAACTGCATATTGGTAGATTGTTTAACGCTATGGCTTACAAACTGTTTATGCCATAGCGACAAGCATTGCTGGCAAACGCAAAAAGCTGAGTTATTAGCTCAACTTAATAGCTTACCAGGGCGAGTTATTTTTGTAAGTAACGAAGTGGGGCACGGTATAGTTCCGCTTGGCGAATTAAGCCGTACATTTGTAGACGAATCTGGCTGGTTACATCAAGCATTAGCTGCGCAGGTTTCCCAAGTTGAGTTTATTATGGCGGGTTTAGCGCTTACATTAAAAAATAAACAATAAACCCCTCCCTTAGAAACACACTGCTTAGTTATATATTGTACAACCTGCAGAGTAGGCTTTGTAGGTTGTTTTTAACGAATTACTGCTTCAAATATCTTTAACTTTAACCGCAGGATTTCCAACCACCACGGTGTTGGCTGCCACATTTTTTGTTACTATCGAGCCCGCTCCAATAACGGCATTATCGCCAATAGTTATTCCAGCTAAAATTATTACGCCTGCACCAACCCATACATTATTACCTATACTAATTGGCTGGCTAAAGTTTTCTTTACTTAATCTTTGCTGTGGATCTAGCGCGTGAGATACAGCTAGCAATTGTACATTAGGGCCTATTAAACAGTCGTTACCAATACTAATGGCCGACTCAGGTAGCGGAGAATCTAAAATGGTGCAGTTAATATTTATAAAGGTACGATCACCAATAATAAGTGTACTACCATAATCGCAGTGAAACCCTGCTTCAATAATTACCTCTTCACCGCAATCAAAAAATAAGCTTTTAATACGCTTTAAATTGCCCTTACTGGGGCTTTTATTAAATAAACGGCAGATATCGCCGGCGAGCTTACGCTGAGTTAAATATTCTTTACTGATACTATTAAATAATTGCATATACTTTACTTTATTCGGCTATTACCCCTAGCTTACCGTATTTTAAGTTTTATTATAATTTGATTAAATTGCTTTATTTTTGCTCGTTCACTTGCCATTTAACTAGTTTCGTTTAAAATTGCGCATCTTTCGAAACGAAACTTAATTGCATATCACTTATGACCAAACGAAACACCCAGCAACGACGTCACAATATATTGGCTCAGGTTAATGAGCTTGGTGAAGTGGTCGTGGAAAAATTAGCTGAGCAGTTTCAAACCTCAGAAGTGACCATTCGAAAAGATTTAACTGCGCTTGAAAAAAGTGGCCTGTTACTGCGCCGTTATGGTGGAGCTATTGCATTACCAAAAGAGATAGTAAGCGATGAGATTGATTCTAAGCGTAAAGTGGCTATAGCCAAGGCTGCAGCCGCACTGATCAAAGATCATAACCGCATTATTATTGATAGCGGGCGCACTACAGCAGCAATGATCCCAGAGCTTGCAAGTAAACAAGGCCTAGTTGTAATGACGAATGCTATTAAAGTTGCTAATCGCTTGCTAGCGCTCGAAAACGAGCCAACATTATTGATGACCGGTGGGACATGGGATCCGCATTCAGAATCGTTTCAGGGGCAAGTTGCAGAAAGCGTACTATGCTCTTACGACTTTGATCAGCTATTTATTGGTGCCGATGGCATAGACGTAAAGCGCGGTACTACTACCTTTAACGAACTAGTTGGCTTAAGCCAAGTAATGGCAAAAGCAGCACGTGAAGTTATAGTGATGGTTGAATCAGATAAAATTGGCCGAAAAATCCCAAATTTAGAATTACCGTGGCAAATAGTAACCACCTTAATAACCGACAATGGCTTAGCAGACGATAAACGCAAAGCAATTGAGGCATGTGGTGTAAAACTAATTTGTGCAGAGATTATGGAATAGCCCGTTAACTTGAATTCAGGTTATAAGCGGGCAAATATTTAAAAAATTAATGGAGACACTATGTGTGGAATAGTTGGGGCAGTTGCAGAACGTCCAGTAAATAAAATTTTAGTTGAAGGCCTTAAACGCCTTGAGTACCGTGGTTACGATTCAGCAGGCGTAGCACTGCTTGATGGCAACACCCTTAAAACTGTAAAAGCAGTTGGTAAAGTAGTAAACCTAGAATCGGCACTTGAGCAATCAGGTGTTAGCGGCCATACAGGTATTGCACACACTCGCTGGGCTACTCACGGTAGTGTAACTGAAGCCAATGCACATCCACATGTTTCAAGCGGCCAGCTAGCACTAGTACACAATGGCATCATCGAAAATCACGTAAGCTTGCGCGCCGCATTAAAAGGCGACGGTTACGAATTTTTATCAGACACCGACACCGAAGTTATGGTGCACTTAATTCACCAACTTCGTCAGCAACACAAAACCTTACTCGCATCAGTACAAGCTGCCGTTAAGCAATTTGAAGGTGCATTTGGTACAGTTGTATTTGATAAAGACAACAGCAACGAAATTATTGTAGCGCGCTCAGGCAGCCCACTTGTTATAGGTTTAGGGCTTGGCGAAAACTTTATTGCCTCTGATCAATTGGCACTACTACCGGTTACTCGCAGCTTTATATTTTTAGAAGAAGGCGACGTAGCACGTATTACACGTGACACAGTAGAAATTTTTGATGCCGATGGCAACGCTGTAGAGCGTGAAGTGGTTGAATCAAACATCACTCAAGATGCATCAGGCAAAGGCGATTACCGCCATTACATGCTAAAAGAAATTTACGAGCAGCCACTTGCTGTACGTAATACCCTTGAAGGGCGTTTAAACAACGACCGCGTATCAATTGACGCTTTTGGCGACAGTGCACAACAAATATTTAAAGATGTAAAACACGTACAAATTATTGCCTGTGGTACGTCTTACCATTCGGGTATGGTTGCACGTTACTGGCTTGAGCAATTTGCAGGCGTAAGCTGTAATGTAGAAATTGCCTCAGAATTTCGCTACCGCCAGTCGTTTGTACACGAAAAAAGCCTACTAGTAACTATTTCACAATCAGGCGAAACAGCCGATACACTTGCTGCACTGCGTTTAGCAAAGCAACAAGGTTACATGGCGTCAATGACCATTTGTAACGTACCTGGCTCATCACTTGTTCGCGAATCAGACCTTGCCTTTATGACCAAAGCCGGCGCCGAAATTGGCGTAGCATCTACTAAAGCGTTTACTACGCAATTAGTTGGTTTGTTAATGCTTACTGCGTCTATAGCACAAGAAAAAGGCCTTGATCAAAGCGCAATTGTTAATGCAATTAAAGTATTACCTGCGAAATTAGAAGAAACTTTACAGCTTGCAGATAGCATTGCCGAGTTAGCAGAAGAGTTTGCCGACAAGCAGCATTCACTATTTTTAGGCCGTGGTTCACAATACCCAATTGCAATGGAAGGCGCGCTTAAGCTTAAAGAAATTTCGTACATTCACGCAGAAGCCTACGCTGCAGGCGAGCTTAAACATGGTCCACTCGCGCTTATTGACGCCGACATGCCGATTATTGTTGTAGCACCTAATAACGAACTGCTAGAAAAACTTAAATCAAACGTAGAAGAAGTACGTGCTCGTGGTGGTATTATTTACGTATTCGCAGATAAAGATTCTCACTTTGAATCTGACAACACCATGCGTGTTATCAACGTAAATCACACTGACGATATTATTGCGCCAATTGTTTACACCTTACCATTACAGCTACTGTCGTACTACGTAGCGGTAATTAAAGGTACTGATGTTGACCAACCACGTAACTTAGCTAAATCTGTTACTGTTGAATAACAAGAAGTTAGTGTTATAAGATAAAAAAGACGCGAAAGCGTCTTTTTTTTGCCAGTAACTAAATGCGATTTAAATCACTAACCCCTACTTAATAAGCGTTAAATACGCTAAAATTGCAGGCTAATTTTTAGCAATGAGCCCACACCTTTATGACCTCAGCCACAAGCCCTAGCACTTTTAACGAACTTGGCCTTATTCCAGAGCTACTCGCTCGTTTAACCGATTTGGAATATACCCAACCTACGCCAATTCAAGCTAAGGCTATACCTAGTGTACTTGCAGGCAGTGATTTAATTGCTGGGGCAAATACAGGCTCAGGTAAAACAGCAACGTTTGCGCTGCCAATGCTACAAAAAATGTTCCTTGAACAAGGTAGTAAAAGCGCAGCCAGCAAAGGTAATTTTGTAACGGGGCTTATTTTAGTACCTACTCGTGAGCTTGCTACTCAAGTAGCCGATAGCGTTAAATCGTATTCTGCTAACTTTAATGGCGCAATTAAAACGATTGCTGTGTTTGGTGGTGTATCGGTTAATACACAAATGCAGGCACTTCGTGGTGGCGCTGATATTATAGTGGCAACACCAGGGCGCTTACTCGATTTAATCTCAAGCAATGCTATTAAGCTCGATAAACTAAATACACTCGTGCTTGATGAAGCCGACCGTATGCTAAGCCTTGGCTTTACCGAAGAGCTTGCTGAGTTATTAGCGTTAATGCCTGCTAAAAAACAAACTATGTTATTTTCAGCAACTTTCCCAGAGCAAGTTAAGCTATTAACACAAGATTTATTAAACGACCCTGTTGAAATACAAGTTCAAAGCAAAGACGAAAGCACTTTAGTACAGCGTGTATTTAGCGTTAATAAAGGCGAGAAAACCACTGTTTTAGCGCATTTAATTAAAACCCATAAATGGCGCCAAGCACTGATTTTTGTTAATGCTAAAAAAGATTGTGAACACTTAGCGCAAAAGCTTGAAAAGCGCGGTGTTAATGCACAAGTTTTTCATGGCGATAAAGGCCAAAGTGAACGTACCCGCGTAATAGAAAAGTTTAAAGCAGGCGAAATTGAAGTGCTAATAGCAACTGATATTGCAGCACGTGGTTTAGATATTGAAAAGCTGCCAGTGGTTATTAACTTTAATCTACCACGCAGCCCTGCTGATTATATGCACCGTATTGGCCGCAGCGGCCGTGCAGGTGAAGTGGGTTTAGCGCTTTCATTAGTTGATTATGAAGATTTACATCACTTTAAAATAATTGAGAAGAAAAACAAACTACGTCTTGAGCGCGAGCAAGTGGCAGGCTTTGCAGTGAACCAAGCGAATGTTGATGCCGCACAGGCGCTTAAAAACGAAAAGCCAATGGCAAAACCCGAAGGCACGGGCAAGAAAAAGAATAAAAAAGCAGATCTTGAAGACGATGTTTGGGCTGGTTGGCGAGGTAAATCTAAGTAACCGGAGTTCAAGTTAAGTAATTAGAGTAAACATTGATCTAAAAAGCCGACGTTACGTCGGCTTCTTTGTGCTGCATCAGTATTTTATTTATAAAATACGTCTACAGTACCTTTTACTTTTATAAGTAATGGTTGGCCACGACGATCTAGCGCTTTAGGTGCGGCAACTTTGATCCAGCTTTCGCTGATGCAGTATTCTTCAACGTCAAAACGCTCTTTGCCGTTCAGAGTTACACCAATTTCATGTTCGAATACTTCTTCTACATAAAACTTGCTGCGTGGATTAATCGAAAGTTGGTCTGGTAACTCTGGTTTATTTGTATCAGTCATAATTGTGATCTGCATTGAATAGATAGTGCGCTATTGTAGGCAATACAGGTGTTATGCTCAAGCACGACAACAATAAATGCTAATAAAGTTAGCTATTAAATTTCACAGTTAAGCGCGGCGGTTTAAATTAATAACTAACAGTGCAGCTTGTCTGCAATTAATGAAACGTTAAACTAGCCAGTGAAAAGCTCATTTTACGTTGGCGTAAGTCAATACTTTTTAAGGTCACATTCACACGCTCACCAATAGTAAATTTTTGTTTGCTGTTGCTCCACTGTTGTTTGGCAGCATTAAATACAAACTCACCTTGGCTGAAGCTACTCACCGCTACTAAACCCTCAACGCCTGTGCAGTCTAGCTCAACAAAAAAACCAGCGCTTGATACACCACTAATAGTGGCGGTAAATGTATCGCCAAGGTATTTTTCCATATAGCTACATTTTAAGGCGCTTTCTACTTCACGGCTAATATCGTTGGCTTTGCGCGATTGTGCTGAGCAATGCAAGCTTAATGTTTCTATACTTTCAAGGTTATAAGGGTATGCCTTTTTAGCTAACTTGCTAACGTTAGACGCTTTATTAGCAAACACATTTAAGAAGCTTATCGCCCGCTGTAAACCATTTTGCTGCTTAGCCTGAATTTTGGCGCGAATTGCACGATGGGTTACTAAATCTGCATAGCGACGAATTGGCGAGGTAAAGTGAGCGTAAGCATCGTATGCTAGGCCAAAGTGACCTTGGTTATTAGCCGAGTATTCGGCTTGCGATTGTGAGCGCAGTAATAAAGTACGGATCACGCTGGCATCGCTGCGCTGACTAATGTTATTTAGTAGTTTATTGTAATCGGCTGGCGTTGGCTTATCACCGCCGCCAAGCTGCAGTCTTTTTTCGGCCAGTAGCGCCCGTAGCGTTTGTAGCTTTTTCTGTTGTGGCCCTGCATGTACTCTAAATAATCCGGGGATTTGGTGTTTATCTAAAAACTGTGCGGTACACACGTTAGCGCACAGCATAAATTCTTCAATCATGCGGTGTGCGTCATTGCGCTCTATTGGATCAATACTGGTAATTTTTTGATTTTTATTCAGATTAAGCTTGAGCTCTTGCGTATCAAAGTCAATAGCGCCGCGAAGTTTGCGCGCTGCGCTTAAATCTAAATAAAGATAATGCAAATTTTTAATCAGTGGCGACACATCAGCATTCAATTCGGCTAATTGTTTAGCTGAGCTAGAACTAGGTTTAGCGATGACAGCATGTGCTTGTGTGTAGGTTAGCCTTGCATGTGAGTGGATCAGCCCCTCTGTAAAATTAGCTTGAGTCACTTGACCATCTTGGCTAATGGTCATATCACACACTAATACCAGGCGATCTTCATGTGGGTTTAACGAGCACAGGCCATTTGATAATGCTTCTGGCAGCATAGGAACAACTTGTCCCGGGCAATAAATAGAGGTGGCGCGTTGTTGCGCTTCTATATCTAACACATCATTGGATTTTACATAATGCGACACATCGGCAATAGCGACCAGTAAACGCCAGTTTCCTTGCTCTGTTCTTTCGCAGTATACGGCGTCGTCAAAATCTTTTGCGTCTTCGCCATCAATAGTAACAAACGGAAACAAGCGGTAATCTACACGCGCTAATTTATCTTGCTCGGTTACTTCATTACCAAGTGAACTTGCTTGTGCTAGTAAATCCTTGCTCCAGCTATCTGCAACACCATGACGACGCAGCGCAAGCTTTGTTTCCATACCTGCAGAGTGAGGCAGACCAAGTACTTCGGTTATTTGCACTTGAGTTGCATGGCGAAAAGTAGGGTACTGGGTAATTTTAGTGTTTACATACTGGCCCACACTGGTGTTTGCTAATTGGCACTGCGCTACTTGCACTTTTTGTGGGCATTTAGTGTTATTGGCTACTAGCACGTAGTCTGTGCCTTGGCGCTTTAATATACCGGCTAAATGGGTGGTTTTATGCTCAATAATTTTTATTAATTTATTGTTTGAGCGTTTATGACTAGCGGCTTCTTGTAGTATTTGTACTATATCGCCTTCAAATACGTGAGCTAACTGGTTCTTAGCGATAAATAAATCTTTTTCGCTGGCGCTATAATTAACGAAACCAAAGCCATCTGCATGTAGGGTAATTACACCACTCACAAGTAAGGCTTGATCAATAACTTGGTAACCTTTGTGTTGGCTAAACATAAGTTGGCCATCGCGTTCCATGGCGCGTAAACGCCTTCTGAGGGCTTCTTTTTGCTCAGCATTTTTTAGCTCTAAGGCATGCGCGATTTGTTCACGGTTAAGGTTTTTTTTCATTTTGCCAAAAAGGCTTAAAATAAATTCACGACCCGGGATCGGGTTGTCATAAATTGGTGATGATAATGGTGCGGTTGGGTTCAAATTCATAAAACTCTCTTAAATTCGCCCAGCGCTTTTACTGTGTATCTACAAACTAGGAATATAAAAGACTTAAGATTGATAAAGATAAGGTGGAATAAAGCATAAGGCGAGACTGACTCGAACAGTGAGTCGAAAATAAATTAAGCTGCATAGTACATACTCAATTTTAAATGTTTAGTAATACCAATTACTTAATGTAAGTGGTAAAAAATTAGCTCACAGACAAATTAATTATATGTGAGCTGTTAATACACTAAAGCGTATTATTTAACAGTGTTTATATACAAACAATGTTTTCGGCTTGTGGGCCTTTTTGACCTTGAGTAACAGTAAACTGTACACGTTGGCCTTCAGCTAAAGTTTTGAAACCGTCGCCAGAGATTGCACTGAAATGTGCAAACACGTCTGCGCCAGATTCTTGCTCGATAAAGCCAAAACCTTTTGCTTCGTTAAACCATTTTACTGAACCAGTAGTTGTATTAGACATAATATGTATCCTAAAAAATTAATATAAGTGTGCCTGAAAAGAGGCGATTGAGCCGGAAAAAATAGTTAACTTGAGGATAACGCGTAGGATTATTACTAAAACAACTCGGTACTAACAAATAAAACAGAACTTCTTTCAAACTAGTATTCTAAATGGGTTATTGCTAACCCATTAAATTGTTATGCAATTAGATGCAAACAATGTTTTCGGCTTGTGGGCCTTTTTGACCTTGAGTAACAGTAAACTGTACACGTTGGCCTTCAGCTAAAGTTTTGAAACCGTCGCCTGAAATTGCACTGAAATGTGCAAACACGTCTGCGCCAGATTCTTGCTCGATAAAGCCAAAACCTTTTGCTTCGTTAAAAAATTTTACTGTACCAGTTGTAGTATTAGACATAATAGTATCCTAAGAATTAATAAAAGTGTGCCTTAAAATAGGCAATTTAACAGGGAGAAAACAAGCATATAACTGAGGATAACGCGCAGGATTATTACTAATAACAACGTGGTACTTACAAATAAGCTGGGTTTTCAATCAACCCGATGCAGGCATGTTAGAGTAAGTTAAAACATGTAGCAAGCTTTATATAATTAAAAGTTATATAAAACGGCATGATTATTTTATATCCTTTTGTAAATTAAGGGTTTTATTTTTTAACTTTGTTTTGCATTTTTGATGTGTTTTGATTTTATAGTAGTTACATTCATAAATTTAGTCATTTAACTTTCATAAAAATTACCTTTATTAGTCATATCTATTTTTTATAGTGCAGCGGTTGATCTTTTTGTGGTCACACATTTTTTAAAAAATAATCACTAAATAATGGGAATTATGGATGAAAATTAAAAAAGTTGCTGCGGCAATAGCGCTAACATTTGCGTTTAACGCAGCTAGTTATGCCAATGTATTACCGCAAAGCCAAAAAGACAGCAGTTGGTATAGTGCTGCGCAAACAAAATTAACAACAAAAACTACCCAAGCGCAGAGTGTTAAAGCCACCAAAGCTAAAAACGTAATTTTATTTGTTGGTGATGGTATGGGGGTATCAACGCTAACCGCCGCACGTATTTTACAAGGACAACGCAATAACCAATCGGGGGAGGAGGGTTACTTAAGCTTTGAGGCATTTCCGTATTCCGCACAAGTTAAAACCTATAACGTAGATGCACAAACTCCCGATTCTGCGGGCACTATGACTGCGATGATCTCGGGTGTAAAAACCGATGTTGGCGTAATAGGTGTTGACGAAAATATAGAGCGTGGGATGTGTTCAACAGTTGCGGGCAACGAGTTACTAACAGCAACAGAGCTGGCAGAAATTAAAGGCCTAGCAACTGGGGTTATTTCAACAGCGCGAATTACCCATGCAACGCCTGCAGCAACGTATGCTAAATCGGCCGATCGTAACTGGGAAGATATTTCAGACATGCCAGAGGATGCAATTGCAGCTGGCTGTGAAGATATTGCCTCGCAACTAATTAACTTTGAAAAAAACCTAGAGGCGCGTTTTGTTGGTACTGATATAGATGGCCTTGATGTTGTTATGGGCGGCGGACGTCGGCACTTTTTACCCAAAAACGTAGCAGCTAATTCAACAGACGCAGTAAGCGCAATAGAAGGGGATCGTACCGATAATCGTAATTTGATTAGTGAATGGCAAGCGCAATACCCTACTGCAACGTATGTTATGGACCAAACCGGCTTTGATAATATTGCCGATGACGCTACTAAAGTATTTGGCTTATTTAACGAATCCCACATGCAATACGAAGCAGACCGCGCAAACGATATTGCTGGCGAGCCTTCACTTACCGATATGACTACTAAAGCAATTGAAGTGCTGGGCAAAAACGACAAAGGCTTTTTCTTAACCGTTGAATCGGGTCGTATTGATCACGCGCACCATGCGGGCAATGCCTATAATGCACTTAACGACACAATAGAGTTGGCCAAAGCGGTACAAGCTGCGGTTGATAACACCAATCCAGAAGAAACCCTCATTTTAGTCACTGCCGATCACAGTCATGTATTTACTATTGCGGGCTATCCCAAACGCGGCAACCCTATTTTAGGTCAAGTTGTGGCCGTGGGCGAAACAGCCCCCAGCCTAGCTGCCGATAACAAGCCCTATACCACAGTTGGTTACGCCAATGGTTTAGGGTTTAGAAACTTAGGTGATGAAACAGATGCCGATGCAAGCTATGCAAGTGCTGCTGTGGCAGGGCGCGTTGAGTTACAAGGGATTGATACAACAACCCCTGGTTTTCATCAAGAAACAACAGTGCCATTGGCCTCGGAAACACACGCAGGTGAAGACATTTCATTGCATGCAACAGGCCCCGGTGCTCAGCTTGCACAAGGCGTAATTGAGCAAAATGTAGTGTTTCATATAATTAATCAAGCTCTTGAACTAACTCAGCAATAATGGCGGCTAACATGAAAAAATTAACGGTACTTTCTTTAGCAGTAACTCTTGCACTAACGGGTTGCTCAAGTGACAGCGATAAAAACCAAAATAGTATATTAACTGTCAATAACGTAATTGCTGTCGGGTCTGAGCAATGTGTTAACGGCGGAGTAACAACACAAACAGGCGAAGATACCAACGGTAATGGAATATTAGAAAGCAGTGAGGCTACATCAAGTAACTTAGTATGTAATGCACCAGCTACGTCGCTTAGCAGCGAGCAGTTAGCATCGCTTACTAGTAATGCTTGGTTTAGCGATGCACAAACCAAGTTAGCAACCACAAAAACAGCAAATGCGAGCATAGTGACTGAGTCAGGCAAGGCTAAAAATATTATTTTATTTGTTGGCGATGGTATGGGAATTTCGACAATAACTGCAGCGCGTATTTTAGCCGGGCAGTTAGAAGGTGAAATGGGTGAGGAGCATCAATTAAGCTTTGAAACTATGCCGTATTCAGGTTTTGTAAAAACCTATAACGTAGATGCACAAACGCCCGATTCGGCCGGCACTATGACCGCAATGGCCTCAGGGGTTAAAACCGATGTGGGTGTTATTGGTATTGATGAAGCGGTTGAGCGTGGTAATTGTGTGTCGGGCAAAGGACATGAGCTAGTTACCTCACTAGAGCTTGCTGAAATTGCGGGTAAAGCGACCGGTATTATTTCAACTGCCCGCATTACTCATGCAACACCTGCGGCTATGTACGCAAAATCGGCCGATCGTAACTGGGAAGATATTTCTGATATGCCCGCGAGCGAGTCAGCTAATTGTGAAGATATTGCATCGCAACTGGTTAACTTTGAGGCCAACCTAAAAGCGCGCTTTAATGGTGTTGATGTAGATGGCATTGATGTTGTTATGGGTGGCGGGCGTCGTCATTTTTTACCAAAAGATGCTGCGTTTAATTCAGCCGATGCAGTAAGTGCAGTTGAAGGGGATCGTACTGATAATCGTAATTTAATTAGTGAATGGAAAACGCAATATCCAAATGGTACTTACGTAATGGATCAAACCGGTTTTGATGCAATTAGCGATGATGCTACTAAAGTATTTGGGCTGTTTAACGAATCTCACATGCAGTACGAAGCAGACCGCGCAAATGATATTGCTGGCGAGCCTTCGCTTTCACAAATGACCGAAAAAGCCATAAATGTACTGGGCAAAAACGACAAAGGGTTTTTCTTAACCGTTGAGTCGGGTCGTATTGATCACGCGCACCATGCGGGTAATGCATATAACGCTTTAAACGACACCATTGAATTGGCAAAAGCAGTTAAAGTTGCGGTTGATAACACCAATCCAGAGGAAACGCTTATTGTTGTAACAGCCGATCACAGCCATGTATTTACCATTGCGGGTTACCCTAAACGCGGTAATCCTATTTTAGGTAAAGTGGTGGGCGTAGGCGAAACAACGCCAAGCCTAGCGGCCGATGATATGCCATATACAACGCTAGGTTATACCAATGGTGGTGGTTTTAGAAACCTCGGTAGCGAAACAGATGCTGACGTAGGTTATAACTTTGCACCAGTAACAGGGCGGGTTGATTTAACCAATGTTGATACTACTACCCCTGGTTTTCATCAAGAAGCGCTGGTACCAATGAGCTCAGAAACACACGCAGGTGAAGATGTTGGCGTATATGCTATAGGCCCTGGTGCGCACTTAGTGACAGGCACTAATGAGCAAAGCTTTTTATTTCATGTAATGGACTTTGCCGCAGATTTAGTTAAAACAGCAAACGACAAAGTGGCGCAGTAGTAAGTTTATAATTTGTGTGTGCAAAACAACTCGTACTCTGTGCGGGTTGTTTTTATATTATATTTTGTCATAAAACAGCCATTATTTTTAGCTATGTTAAAAGCATAAATTAGAGCATTTAAAAAGAGTACCCAATGAAAAAAGCATTATTAATGATGACCGTATTATTCAGTAGCAGCGCTTTTTCCCAGCAATGCAATGTTAACCCAGCGCTATTAAAAGCAACTTACACTGTAACCAACAATAAAAATAACGAGCCAACAACTCAAGCGCTAACCCTGTGGCGAAACCAGCAACAAGTAGCGCATCAAAACGAAATAACGACCGAACTGTGGCAGCATTTAACTAATAAGCAAATACGGCCAATTCGTTACTTTAATGCTCAGCAGCGGGGTATTGAATACCAACCGTCAGAAGTACGTGGAGTACAAAACTGGAGTGCAAAAAACCAGCTGGTGGATGCGCATTTAATAGCAAAAATGACGTTAGTAAATACTCAGGGTACAGGTTGTGATGAAGTAAAAAACTATGTGTTAAACGAAGCTGAAACTGAGTATAAGCTGGCTTTATTTACACAGTCAAAGTTGGTTAAAACATTTAGTGTCAGCAGTAAAAAAGGCCAAGTAAGCACCTTACTCAGCCTTAATAATGTAAGCCGTAACGAGCAAGCGATAGTTGCTCAGTTTGCTAAATGGGATAACTTTCAAACTACTGACTATGCCGATATAGGCGACAACGAAAACGATCCCTTTTTAGCTAAAATGATTAACCTTGGTTTTATTGAGCATAGCGCCACTGGCTTTTATAACCAGCAGGGGCAAGCTATCCAAGGTGAGCATTATCATTAGATTTTTTGGGCTTGGCAGCGTCCTCTGTTAAGCCCGCAATATAGTCGTTGTCGTCGCAGGTATTTAAATCTTCTTGTGCTTGTTTGTCTTGTTGCAGTACTTGTTTTAAATCTTCCATACGCTGGCGTACAGCTACACCGTAGCTAATATCGTCGCCCCATAATTTTGCTAACTGTAATACACTGGCGCGGTCGTGATCTCTAAATAGCTTACCAGCTCGCTCGGCATCGGGTTTATTGTTACCTAATAACTCGAGCGCTTTAACTGCAAGGCTGATGGCAGAATCAACAGTTTCACGATTAAAGGCATCTACTTTTAAACTAAGTAATTGATAAGCGTGACGACGGTCGATAGCACGTGCAACAATTTTTAACTGCGGGTAGTTTTTTTGCGCAAGCTTAATAATTTCTAATGTTTTATCGGGGTTATCTATAGCCACTACCAGCATTTGCGCTGTTTTTGCGCCTGCGGCTTCAAGTAACTCCTGACGCCCAGCATCACCATAAAATACCGTTTTACCAAAGCGGCGTAATAATTCAATTTGCGTAGGGCTATGATCAAGTACTGTTATTTCGTAACCCTGGGCATGCAGTAAACGCCCCATTACTTGGCCAAAGCGACCGTAGCCCGCAATAATGACATGTTTAGCGCTGCTAATATGCTCGGGTTTATCAAATTCAGGCTTTACGCTGCTATCGCGTTTTTGCAGTTGCTCGTAAAACATTAATAATAAAGGGGCTATTAACATAGAAATAGCCACCACTAAGGTTGTTAATGCGGTTTGTTCGGGCGTTAAAATGCTTAGCGTACTAGTTACACTTAATAATACAAAAGCAAATTCGCCTCCTTGTGCCAAAGCCAGTGTAAATAATAGTTGCTGCTTTTTATTTATTTTAAAGGTAAAAGCCAGCGCAAATAAAATACAGGCTTTAATTACTATCAATAAAACAACTAAGCTAATCACAGTGCTAAATTGATTAAAAAACAGTTCAAAGTTAATCGACGCGCCCACAGTAATAAAAAATAGCCCTAATAGCAGACCTTTAAAAGGCTCTATGTCGGCCTCTAACTCGTGCCTAAATTCACTTTCGGCAAGTACTACGCCAGCTAAAAAGGTACCCAGCGCAGGTGATAAGCCAATACTTTGCATAACTAATGCAATAGCAACCACTAAAAAAAGCGCAAAAATGGTAAATATTTCACGTATATGTGTTTGCGCTATATATCTAAAAATGGGGGCCGATATATATTTACCGCAAACAATAATGGCGGCAATAACAGCAATCGATGCACCTACTTGTTGCCAAACCGGCCAGTTGGCAATAATTGAATCACTAATCTCGGCGTTGCCACTCAGTGGTGCAAATGCGAGTAAGGGTAATAACGCTAAAATAGGAATAATAGCGATATCTTGAAATAGCAGTACAGAAAAAGCATTTTGCCCAGCTTCTTGTTTTAGCCAGCCTTTTTCTTCTAGGCTTTGCAGTACAATAGCGGTAGAGGAAAGCGCCAGCATTAAACCAATGGCAAGGGCTGTTTGCCAATGCATGGCAAACAGCCAATAACAAGATGCAAAAATAACGGCTGCGGTTAACACTACTTGTAAACCACCTAACCCTAAAATTGAGTGGCGTAATGTCCATAAACGTGAAGGTTGCAGCTCTAAACCAACTAAAAATAGCATCATTACTACGCCAAATTCGGCAAAGTGCATTACATCGGTTTGATCGCCAACCATAGCTAAGGCATAAGGGCCAATAAGTATGCCTGCGATTAAATAACCCAGCACCGATCCGAGTCCTACTCGTTTGGCAATAGGCACAGCTACAATTGCTGCCGCTAAGTAAATTAAAGCTATTTCTAACACGTGTTTTTCCTAGGTGAGTTTTTAAACCCAAGTGGTTTGCGTATAAATAGAATGACTGACACGCTTATAAAATACAATAATTTAAGTGGCTAAAAATGCTGTTTTTTTTAAAATTTTACAGCCTTCAAAGTATTATTAACGCTGACATACCCTAGCTCTGCTTTAATCATAATGAGATTTTTTTCAGGATTAACGCGAATGTTACTTAGATCAATCGTTAAGCAGCAAAAAAAGGATGCGTAATGCATCCTTTATAACTTTCAACTTTTAGCTAGCACTTTTATTAAAAGCGGTAAGTAATATTACCGTATAAAAAGCGGCCATCTAAACTGTATGGCACGTAGGGGGTGTACGGGAATATTTGACCAAAGTTAGAGTAACCAATGTTATCTACAGTTGCTTGTGGGTACTGATCAAACAGGTTGTTAGCGCCTACGGCAAATTTCCATTCATCGTTAGGGCTATAAGCCACTTCAAGATCGGTTATCCATTTTGCATCTAGGTATTCATCTCGGTCGCTGCTTGTAGAAATATCAGCAACTTCGCCATAACGCGTGGCACGCAGTGTAGTTTGCCATTCGTTAAAGCTCCAAACAGCCGATAAGTTTAGTTTGCTATCTGGTGTGCCTTCTTCAAAACGGCCCACTTCACGCCGAGCAAATACAACATAGTCATCACCTAACGAATTGAGTTCTTCAGGGTTGTCGTCTATATGGGTGACTTTAGTGTCGTTAAAGTTAACCGCTGCGTTTAAGCGTACGTCGCCTAGGTTATCTAGTTCCAGTAAATAAGTTGCAACTATGTCTACACCTTGCGTACGTGAGTCTATTGCATTGGTAAAGTAGCGTACGCTTTCGGTGTTTAGCTCACCAGCGTTTGCTAAAATTTGCGCAACTGCTGCACCGGCTAGGTTTTCAGAGAGTACAATCCGGTCATCAATATCAATACGATATGCATCAACCGTTAGGCTAAAATTACCTTGAGTGTAGACAAAGCCAGCGGTTAAGTTTACAGAGTCTTCAGCGTCTAGTTTTTTAGCGCCTAATGCTTGTGCTGCTGGAGAGTCACTTGGAAATAAACCTACTTCAAACGCTTGGTTGTTTTCAAGTATGGTTGATATTTGACGATACGAGCTTTGTGCTAGCGATGGCGCGCGAAAGCCGGTACTTGCTGCACCACGTAACGATAAGTTATCAGTAATACTGTAACGCGTTGCTATTTTTGAGGTGAATGTGTCGCCAAAGTCGCTGTAATCTTCATAACGGCTGGCTAAAACCACATTCCACTTTTCTGTTAGGTAGGTATCAAATTCAACAAAAAGTGCTACGTTGTGGCGGCTTTCGTCGGTAACACTTTGCGGACCAAAACCAGATAGTACCTGTGCACCACCTGCTGCAATTGGGTTGCCGTTACTATCAAGCGCGGTAATATAAGAAGCTTCTTCGCCTTGTTCTATTTTGTAGCTTTCGTGGCGGTATTCAGCACCTATAGTAAAAAATACGTCATCTGGTAAACCTAAATCAAATGCTGTGCTGGCATCTCCATTAACAATAAATTGGTCATAAACCAATGCGCCGTTATCAAATTCGGTTTGGCTGGTGGCACCTAAAGATGTATTTAAGCTATTTACTACGCCTAATGCAAAGTCGTTGCGGCCGTAGTTGGTACTTACATCCCATGCCCAGTCGCCTGTTTCACCTTGTAAACCAAGAGCGAGAGAGTAATCTTCTACGTCGGTTTCAATTTGTGGCAAAAAGCCATTAGGGTAAACGTCTAAAATGTTATTTTTATCTACAGCTCGGCGATAAAATCCGCCTGAGTTGCCTTCACGCTTAGAGTAGCTACCAAAAGAGTATAAGTTTAAGCCGTTATCAAAGTCGTAGCCCATGTTGTAAAACAGTGCATAGTCTTCAAGCTCTGCTTTACCAAAGCGGTGATTGTAACGATCGATAGTGAACTCGCGTGGATCTAGGCTACCATCATCAAGGCGGCTATATTGCTCGCGAGGGTCAAAACCAGAGCGCTGGGTAGAGTCGTTATCACGATATTCAATAGACACGTTTACAAAACCGTTATCAGCTAACGAAAAACCAGAATTAGCACTAATAGTACGCGTTGCGCCATCGCTCATTTTACGATCGTCGCCAGTATTAAATGCTAAGTTGCCGTTTGCATCTGCGTACACGCTTTCAAGCTGAGGTACTCCGGCCATTTGAGTATCATATTGTCCGTAAGTTACGCTTACACTGCCGCCCTGCGCTGCATCTTTAAGAATTATATTAATAACCCCTGCAATAGCATCTGAGCCGTATTGCGCTGCGGCACCGTCGCGTAATACTTCTACGCGCTTAATTGCCGATGTTGGGATCATATTTAAATCAACAGCTGTTGAACCACGCCCAACTACGCCAGCTAAGTTTAATAGCGCACCTGAATGACGACGCTTACCATTAATAAGCACTAGGGTGTGATCGGGGGCTAAACCACGCAAAACTGCAGGTTTAGCATGGTCTGTACCATCGCCCATTGTTGCGCTTGGGTAGTTAAAGCTTGGCACTTGGTTTGCAAGTACTTGGCTGATTTCAAGCTGGCCTGTACTGGCCATATCGCGACTGGTAATAATATCAACAGGTACTGAACTTTCAGCAATACTGCGTAAGCTGCGACGAGTACCCGTTACCGAAATTACTTCGATATTTTCTTGTGCTTGACTATCTGGCTCTGCGGCTACAGCTACTGAATAAGGCGTGCTCAATGCAGTAGTAACGGCCAAGCTAAGTGCTAATTTTTTCGCTGAAAAGCGCTGTATGGTCATGTGATCCCCCAAGGGCTGCTATTGTTGAGTCTAAAAGCGCCGCATCTTAAAGAAGCTAATAGGATAGTGCAAAGATCAAAACAAACTAAGTTATGCAAATAGCTAAGGCTGGTGTTTACTTTGCGCTGAACGTACTAATTTAAATAGGTGTGCTTGTGTTGAGTAGTTGCAACCACAGGGTGAATTGAGGTGTTTTTTAATACAATTAATTTAGTAAATGTAAATAAAAAAGGCCAAGTAAATTACTTGGCCTCTTTATTGTTTTTAATGTTTTAATTCAAGAATTAAGTATTACTCTGGCGCAACGTCTAATGTAGTAAATAACGAGTAACGCACGTTATCTATGCCTTTTTCAGACGACTCTTCGCTCACGCTTGCTTCAATTAAGTATAAACCCGGGTGCTGCCACGTTGTGCTAAAAAAGCCGTTTTTGTCAGTGGTTACTTTAACTTCGCCACGTTCGTTACGGTAGCGTGTATCACCTTTTAATATTGCCAGCTCAACGTTTGCTGCCGGCTTACCAGCTTTGAGCAACTGAAAACGCGCTTGTTCACCAACAAATAAATCGTTAGGGTGAGTTGGGCCGCTAATCTCTAAACCTTTACCAAGTAGTGCAGGCTTAGATGTGCCGTTACGACTTACAAACGTATCAACGGTAGAAAATGCTTTGGTTGTTTTAATATCTGTAGCGTCTGCTGGAATATCTTTACTGTTTTTGCCACCAAAAACACGACGACGCTCACCTTTTGCATCTTTATAAAAGGTCATTAAACGTGGTTCACGTTTCATTGCAATATGGTAAGTCCCTTCGTTGGTTAATTTAACTGCCGCAGAGTTTTTACGCTGTAAAAAGTAAGCGCGAATATTATCGCTAATAGGTTTGCCGTCAGGGCCGATAGCCATCAGTAAATTGTCGTCGTATTGTGCGTCTTTCTCAGTTGGGCGGTATGCTTTGTCGGGAGCAAAAATTTCATTAGAAATACTCGCGTCAATCATTACATAATGCGCTTTATCGCCAGATAAAGAAGTATGCGATGGTACTAACCATTGTGCATGGGCGTTAGCATAGCTTGATGCAAGTGCAGTGACTGTAAGTGCGCCAATTAATGCACTTTTAAGTAAATTGATTTTCATAATCGTTCCTTTTTAAATGGTTTTAGCGGATGCTTTATTTGCTGCTATGTATTACTTGGCAATAATAGTGACGAAGCTTTGTGAAAATTCATTGGTACCATCAATCGTGATTTTACCCTCTTGTGTTAGGTCTATTTCGACACGGCTGTAATCTCGGCCGCCTTCTTCGCGTACCACTTCAATATTAAGTAAGTATTTACCCGGTTTTACTGGGTTACCGTCTAAATCATTGCCCTGCCAATTAATGGTGTAAGATCCAGCTCGTTTGGTTGCGCTGCTTATGCCATCGAAGTTAAGGTTACTTTTACCGGCTTTACGCCACCATTGGCGTAAGTCTTTAAACCATTCGGCTTTTTGTACCCAAAGTGCCAGCGTAGTAACGTGTTTGCGCTCGCTTGTTTCTAGCCAAACTGCAACATAAGGGCGGTGATACGGTTGTACGTCTAATTCGGGTAGGTTTAATTCAATTTCTAATTGTGCAGTTTGTGCATGCGCAGTCGCTTGAAAAAACGTCGCAACTAGCAGTAATGCTGCGCTTATAAACACTTTAAATTTAATCATTAATACACTCCTTTTAATTGTGGAACCCAACATAAATAAATAACGACAGGCGTTGCTATGCCTAACACCGTTATCCATATTCCTGCTAAGCGTTTTTTTTTGTTTTGAAATAAAATAATCATGCCGGTAATGGCAAATAAGATCATTAATACAGCTGAGATATCTATTACCCAACTCCATGCTTCGCCACTATGTCGGCCTTTATGTAGATCGCCAATTAGGCTTAAAAAACCACCTGTTTGGTAATCAAGGTTTAGTGTGCCACTTATAAAGTCGAGCTCGGCGTAGGCAAACCCCGCGGGTAATGGGTAGTCGAGCATTACCAGTGCGTCCTCTTTTTCCCATTCAATGCATTTTACGTTAGTGAGCGCATATTGCTTAGCTAAGTAAGCTTCTATTTCGGGGTAGAGTGTAGGTAAGGCACTTAACTGCGCATTTGCTTTGGCAGCCAATGCACTTGGAATTGGAGTTGATATTTGGCCATTATTTTTATCATTTTTAAGCCAGTCAACATGGTTAAGTACTATGCCGCTAACACAAAATAAAATAAGCAAAAAAAATAGCGCTGTAGAAATATAAATGTGTAAAGCCCGGCTGGTGCTATATAAAGCTCGTTTGTTAATAAACGCCATAATAACTGTAAACTAATCAATATTTACCACATGATAATGATTTGTATTAGCTATTACAAATATACTTACTAAACTTTACATTAAGTTTTTATAAACAGCGGGTATTTACGTTGTTAAAGCGGGATATTCAACTTTTTGGTATGGAAGAGGGTCTTAAAATTAAATAAATCATTACAGCCACTTCAATTATGGCAACTAAAAAAATAACCCAAACAGCAGGAGATGAAGCCAGTAAAAATATAAAACCAACCAGCATACCCAAAGCGGCGCAATATTTGGCTTTAACAGGCACTACTTTATGTGCTTGCCACTGGTGCAGGGTAGTGCCGTATCGTGGATGATTTAAAAGCCAATGCTCAAGTGCAGGCGATGAGCGAGTAAAGCAGGCCAGAGCTAAAATAAAAAAGATGGTGGTGGGCATAACCGGCAGTACTATACCTATAATTCCAAGTACAACTAGCATTAAGCCAAGTACTTTAAACCATACCTTTTTGTAATATATATAGGTTGTTTTTATATTCACTTAGGTTAGTTTTATTAAATTATAGTTAGTTTGATTATAGAGTAATTAATGCCGTAATTTAAGCGCAATTGCAGTTACTTAATACGTGGACATAAAGGAATAAGTAAAATTAGCGCAGCAAAAAGGGCAAACAAAGTTGCCCTTTATAAGTAACTAATTAACTAGCTAATTAACTTACTTGGCTTAAAAGTAATAACCAAGGTTAATATTAAAGCGGCTTTCTGTTTCGCCGTTACCCGCGATAGAACCGCCTACAAATGGCTGATTACGCGCATGTACATAATCGATGTAAGTAAATAGTCCACCGGCGGCAATCGATACACCCGTTACGTTCATCCAGGTATTTGCGCTGTTGTCTGATTTATTGTAAATAATACCGTAGTCGTTATAAAACTGTAGGTTGCTTACCGGTCCCCACTGTACTGGTACGCTATATGCTACGTTAAAGGTGCTGGTAGTAGCATCGGCGGCAATTGAATCATAAAACCCGTATGCGCCTACAGCCATGCGATCTATATTATCAACATTGTAGTTATACTCACCGTGTTGTAGTTGAATATTCCAGTTATTAATATGGCTATTTAAGTGCAGTGCCCAAGCATTGTAATCACCCGCACGATCGGTCCCATCATGTAAGCCACCCGCAAGTGCTGAAATACCTACTTCAGTGGTTATGCCTTCGCCGTGTTCAAAATGGTATGCATAACGACCTGTAAAGGTATTGTATTCGCCAAGCTGTTTTGCAGGCTCTGCGTAAATACCTTCACCGACAGGGCGGCTTCCAACAATATCGTACGAATAACGATGGCTACGATCTTCTACATAACCGTCAACACCACCAAGTTCATCATTTTTGAAAAAGCCAAGGTCTAGTTGCCAGTTATCGCTAACTTTACGTTTAAACATAATACCTAGATCGTGATCATCCTCTAGGCCAATATAATAGTTAGTACTAAAAAAGTAATTATGTGAGTTATACGGGTCGTTACCAAATGGTACTTTAGTAATACCTGCTTGTACTTGCCACTCATCATTAAGTTGATAACCAGCCCACGCCGACTTTATAACGGTCATGTAATCAAAAAAGCGAATTTCACCGCCTAAAAGTACACCACCAACTTCACCTGAGAGGTTTAAACGAAAAATATCAAAATCAAAGTCACCAAGGCGGTCTTCATTACCTTCACTATACGAGGTAACACTGTAGTTAGTACGAATAGCACCACCTACGGTTATACCAGCAGATTCTTTCTCTTCAGCTTTAGTGGCAGCAACCACAGTTGTTTGTTCCGCTTTTTTACTTATTTGAGCAACTTGTTGTTCGTGTTGCTCATTAATTTTCTGTTGTTTGGTTTTTTCAGCTGCTAATTGCTGCTCTAGCATCTGCATTTGCTGTTTAAGTTGCTTAAGCTGAGTTTGAAGCGTGTCTAGATCTGCGGCGAATACATTGCTCGACGCACCAGCTAGCATGAGGGCAAGTGTTAATTTCGAAAGTTTAGTCATAAATTGCTGCTCAGATTTTGATTGAAAATTTAAGATGTAAAAGCACATCCTGTGTAAATTTATTATTTAGGAGCTTGAGTAAGCGCACCCACTTCTAACAGAGGCGATGCATCAAGTTTATCTGCATCCATCATTGCGGCAATGCGCTGCATTGACGACAGTAATAGGCTCTGCTCCCACTCTGCAAGTGCCGAAAACTTAGCAATAAAATGCTCTTGTAGTGGTTGCGGTGCTTTATCAAGTAACTCCTTTCCTTTATCGGTGAGGTATAAACTCACTCGACGCTTATCCATTTGGCTACGTACCCGAGTTACTAAGTCTCTACCTTCTATCCTATCAAGAATATTAGTAACGGTTGCCGGGCTTAAATTTACATTTTGAGCTATACGGCTTGCTGTTATCCCATCTGTATGGGAAACCTCTTGCATTATAAGCAGTTGTGGCCCAGTTAAGCCTGAAGTTTTATTCAGTTGCTTAGAGTGTAAATCGATCGCACGAATCACTTTACGTAAAGAAACCAATAACTCGTTATGTTTTTGCATTTAGCTAATCTCGTTAAAAGGGCGCAATGGTTTGCCATAATCGCGAAATGTTACACATCAAGTAAATTGAATTCAAATGATATATTGCATTTTAGCCTGCTTTTTGTGGTTTTTATTAGTTTGAGCAGTAATTAAAATTTGTGTTTTTTAATTTTTAATCTATGTCTGTAGTGTTTTATTCGCCAATGGCTGTAGTATACCTTTAAGCCTATAGAGTATAGATAATGAGTTTTTTTTATCAATTTATAAGTATTGCTAATTTACTGAGGGTGACATTTATAAATAAGTATTAGTACAAAGTAATTATTTATAAATACCTCGCAGGTATTACCGAGTGAAAATAAAGCGATCGATATTTAAATTATTTCGCTTATCATGTAGATGATTTATAAGCTTACTTGACTATTTAGGTGCACATTTAACACTACGTGCCAGCATTATAGGAAATAATATGAAGTTATCACCTTCCGTTAGTATTTGTCATACTGATACCGGTTTAGAATTTATTAATATAAATAGCAGCCATTGCGATGCAAAAATATTTTTGCAAGGCGGGCAAATTACCGAGTTTACCCCAAAAGGTAAGCAGCCATTGTTATGGGTATCTCAAGAAGAAACATTCCAAGAAAATGCCAGTATTCGCGGCGGTATCCCAATTTGTTGGCCTTGGTTTGGAGCACACGATAACAATGATTTTCCGGCGCATGGTTTTGCTCGAACGAGTTTGTGGCAGGCCGATGAAGTGCATGAAACCGAATACGAAGTTATTGTTAGCCTTAAATTACCCATGAAACTAGTTAATCTTGATTATTGGCCGCATCAATCAAGCTTACGAGTTGAGTTTGTACTAAACGAGCAGTTACAAGTGCGCTTAACAACCACAAATTTAAGCAATACACCGTTTAGCTTTTCGCA
The DNA here is from genome assembly GCF_017653575.1 of Pseudoalteromonas sp. K222D. Lineage (NCBI taxonomy): Bacteria > Pseudomonadati > Pseudomonadota > Gammaproteobacteria > Alteromonadales > Pseudoalteromonadaceae > Pseudoalteromonas > Pseudoalteromonas sp. K222D. Next base: position 20,245 of record NZ_JAGGDL010000029.1, on the reverse strand, counting down.
AGCGCTGCATACTTATTTTCCAACATCAGATATTAACAATACCAGCGTTGATGGTTTGCAAGGTGCGCAATATACTGAATTTGGCGAAGCTCCAGTAATGCAAAGTGATGTGGTTAGTTTTGCCCGCGAAACCGACATGGTTTATACCCAAGCAGCGCCAGTGCAAACCATTAATACTCCCGAGGGTATAATTAGTGTGGGCCGAGAAAATTCCAGCTCTTGCGTATTGTGGAATCCATGGATAGAAAAATCAAAGCGTTTATCTAACTTTGCTAATACTGAATATAACAACATGCTTTGCCTTGAAGCAGCCAACGTATTAAATGATGCCGTTACGCTCGCGCCAAAACAAAGCCATACCTTAATTACCATCATTAAATGGCTGAGTTGAGCCTTGTATTTATATAAGTAATAGTGAGTTTAAACAATAATATGGTGTTTAATAATCAACAAATAACCAACTTACCACAACATAGTAATATTGAGTTTAAGCCATTGGCGGCTAACGCTTTGCTGCATGTGCAACTTAATTGGCTGGCGTTTTATATCCCTTTAATAACCGGCTTAGTGGTGGCGTGTTACTTAAATGCTGCTTTTGCTAATCTAGCGCAAACGTATTTGTTGATTGGCATGCCAATAATTATCATATTATCAATGTTTTATAATGTAGTGAGTATAAAGCTGCAAGGGGTAGCAATGCGCACCCACGATATCGCGTTTAAAAAGGGAATTATTTGGCAGCAAATAGTTATTTTGCCGCTAGCGCGAGTACAGCATATTGAGGTGCACCGCGGGCCAATTGAGCGCAAACTCGGCTTAGCGAGTTTAAAGCTATACAGCGCTGGTGGCATGAGCGCCGACCTGCAAATTAGCGGCTTAACTCACGACGATTGTAAAAATATGCGCCAGTTTGTACAAAACTACCGCAACGACGATAACATCGCACAAGTAACCCCTGCAGATGAGTAACGCTGGTAGCGCAAGTAGTTTACATTGGCAAGCTGTATCGCCTTGGGCGTTAGTGTATTTTGTTGTCCATTTTATGGTGCGAGTTATAAGAGATGGCATATTTAATTTGCTACCTATTACGATTGTGTTTGTAACTCAAGTTGAAAACAAACTATTTTGGGGACAAATTGCCGGAGCCGTCGCGCTTGTTGCTTTGCTTATTTACTCTTTTTTATATTATAAAAGCTTTCGTTTTTGTATTTCTGAAGAACACGAAATTTTACTCAAAAAAGGCGTATTTAAAAAAGAGCGTTTAACCCTTAAATTTGCTCGCGTACAAAACGTAAATATTGCTGAGCCGTTTTATTTTACCCCTATTAACTTAGTAAATTGTATTTTTGATGCCGCAGGTAGCGTAGCGCAAGAAGTGGTACTGCCGGGAATAACCAAAGAACACGCACAACAAATGCGTAAACAAATTTTTGCTTACAAAGCCCAGCAACAAGATACTGTAACTGACAATGTAGATCACCAAGTAACAGCACAAAGCAGTCTATTTATTAGCAATAAAGAAATTGCTAAGTTTGGTTTAATATCAAATATGGCTATTTTAGCCTTTGCAGCTATTGCGCCATTTATAAATGTTGTTATCGATTTTTTAGAGCAAAAGCTGATTGCTAAAATGGAGGGCTTTTACCAGCAAGAGCTAGGTATAGTGGCCAATGCTGCCATGTTTGCGGTGATCACCTTAATTGTTTTGTTGGTTATTATTGCGGTGTTGTTGTCGGTTGGCATGTCGTTGATTCGGTTTTATAACTACGAGCTGTATTTTAAAGGACAAAAGTTTAAACGCATTGCTGGCTTATTAGAGCGCCATCAGTTATCTATGAGCTTAGATAAGGTGCAATCAATTGTTATAAAACAAAACTTAGTTGCCCGACTATTAAAACGCTTTACCGTTGAATGCTTGCAAGCGAGCAGTGGTGGTATGGTAGCAGGCGTTGCTGCTAAAAATAATAAACAAACCTTGCTCTTACCGGTATTAAACGCGGCACAAGTAAACAGTGTTTGCCAATGGATTTATCCTTGGTTTAATAGCAAAAACCTCGCATTTACAGGCGCAGAGCGCGCACTACTATATAAAAACTTAGTTTTTTATGCGCTTTTACCGAGCATATTAGTATTTGTTTTTTGCTTAGTAGCTGAGTTTAATATGTGGCTTAGTTTAGGTGTATTTGTTGCATTTGCTGGTTTAGTTACCTTGTCGTATCAGCGTTATGGCTATTACTTACATGAAGATAATGGCCGATATTATATGGTGGTGCGCAAAGGCTTGATTGGCGTACATTATCGGGTGTTTGAACTGTATAAAACACAAAGTGCCCGTAGTATAAGTACCTACTTAATGCGTCGCTCAGGGTTAAAAAGTGTGTATATACAACTCGCCTCAGGTTACGCTTTTATGCCCTATATAAAGCAGCAAGATGCTGACTTTATAATTGATTTTACACTTATGCAGGTTGAATCTGATCCCCGTAGCTGGATGTAGCTCTACTAAAAGCATGTGTAGTTTATAGTTGCACATGTTTTATTACACTTTATTACTGCCAACTAAAAGTAATTAGTAATAACCTAGGTGCAGTTAAGGGATCATCTAAGGGACTATAATGAAAAAAACACTTATCGCAGCGGCTTTATTACTTACCGCGCCGAGCTATGGCAACGACTGGCAAACCATTCATACCGAGCACTTTAATGTGCATTACAGTATTGAGCATACCGACTTTGCCAAATCGACTGCTGTAGAGCTCGAAATAGTACGTACCAAAGTGCTTGAGCAACAAAACCGCGCACTCGATAAAACTGTAGATGTAGTGGTGTTTGATCCCTTAAATGCAGCGAATGGTTTTGCGCTACCTACCTCAAATAACCCGATAATGGCACTTTTTACCACGCCGCCACAATCAGATACTGTTATATCAAATACCTCAGGTTGGCAGCAGTTATTGGTATTGCACGAGTACATTCACTTAGTGCATTTAGCGCAGCCAACACGTAATAACTGGCAGCAAAAAATACGCAGTCTATGGGATCTATACGATTTAACTTACAGCAATACCCCTCGTTGGGTTGCCGAAGGTTATGCCACGTTAATTGAATCTAAAATGACCGGTCGTGGGCGCTTATTTGATAACTACTCAGAAGCAATATTAGTAGAGTTTGCCCAGCAAGGAGCGTTGCCCAGCTACTCACAGTTAAATAGTGCCGAAGGTGGCTTTATGGCCAGCTCCATGGCGTATTTAATTGGTAGCCGTTTTTTAAATTGGTTAGAGCAAAACTATTCAGAGCAAACGCTCGATAGCGTTTGGACACGCATGCAAGGCGTAAAAGTGCGTGATTTTGATCAAGCATTTAGCGGCGTGTTTGGGCAAAGTGCCGCTAAGCTGTACCGCCGTTTTGTAGCTGAATACACTTACAAAGCTATGGCCAAAGAGCAATTAGAACCTAAGCTTAATAGTGAGCTGTGGCTACAGCTTAGTTTATATGCAAGCAACCCTGCGCTTGCAAAAGATGGCAGTAAGCTGGCCATTGTAGAGCGTGATAAAAACGATAACACTAAGCTTATTGTGTACAGCACAGAGCAAAATACTAAAGCCGAAAATAGCTTTAATAAAGCACAAAAAAAGCTATTAGAAAATGATCCCCTAGATATTGCTGACACTGCACCTGGTGTATTTAAGCGTGAGCAAAAACAAGTGCTTAACCAAATTAACCGAGCAGGCATAGCTAACCCACAATGGATTAATAATACCACGCTTTACTTTAGTGCTTTTAGTACTGAGGAATCGGGGAGTTATAATCGTGTTTCTGATGTTTTTAGCTACAACACTGAAACCGGCAATATAGAGCAGCTTACCGAGCTTGCAGGTATTCGCCGTTTTAGCGTAACCAGCGATGGTGAAACCTTATATGCTGAGCAAGTAAGAGGTGGTTACTCAGAATTAGTGAAAGTAAATTTAACCACTAAAGTCGTCACTGAGTTATTTAGTAAAAGTTTAAAAACGGCGTATGACTACCCAATATTAAACCCTGATGAAACTAAATTAGCTTACTTATCAGCATCTTTAAACGAAAATTGGCAATTATATATACAAAATACGGATGGTGAGCACCGTCAATCAGTGGCTATGCCAAACGGGTATCAATATTTAAGCCAACCAAGTTTTAGCCAAAATGGAGAGTCGCTTTACTTTATTGCTGGCTTAAATAGCGCTACCGATATTTATAGTTATCATATTGCAAGCAAAACACTCACTAAACTAACTCAAGGGCAAGAAGCGGTTGCACATCCCATTGAAATGACTGATGGCTCATTACTTTATTTCTCGATTAGCGCAGATGGCCCCAATGTAAAACAACTAGCGAAAACACACCAAGGGAATATGGTTAGTGATATTGCAACCACTAAACATGCGCCACTGCTTATGGTTAATCAACACACACTTCCAAAAGCTAACATTTACACTAACCAAGTAGGCACACAAAGTAGCTACAATGCACTTGAGCAACAAGCCACTTTTGCACTAGGCGCGCAGTATTATTCGGCTGCAACCAGTTTGTTGAATTTAGGGGTTAAAAGTAGCGATTTATTAAAACAGCTCGACTTACAGGCAGGGTATAGCGCCGACTTGCACAATGGTGCTTTGCATGGTGGTTTTGTGCAGGCAAAATACAGTGCATTACCAGTAAAATTCAAACTTAGCGTGTTTGATTATAATTTAAATACAGCACGCCAATATAAATCCTTAAATCAAACAAGCTTAAGCGCCGATATTACTGCGCGCGGTGGTTTTGCTGCAATAAGTTACCCTCTTAAATTTGGGCAGTTAAACTTAACGCCAGAGCTTGCTTATAATTACACTGACTACAAACAAAACCATAAAAACTGGACGCGCTTAGGCGTTACTCAAAGCTGGCAATATGACCGCCAAGACTTTGTTATAGGCCAAAGTACTTATGCGAGCTGGTACGATGGCAGCAGCAAAAGTAATAATTGGCAAGGTTACGATTTAGCCGCCCAAATTTTTGGTAAAGCATTTGGTATTCCTCTTTATGCAAGCCTTGAGCAAAAGCAACGTGATGATGGCAGCCTTGCATTAGGTGGCTTTGGCTCAAACCTGATTAATCAGCAACAAAGTAGCGAATTTGTACTTTCATCTGAGCTGCCTTTTTACAGTGCAACTGCAAAGCGTTATCAAGGTTATGGTGCTGGGTTTAGCTTTAAAGAGGGGTTACCTTGGCTTTATTACAAGCAACACCAACTTGATAGCATGGTATATGCACAAAGTTACGGCTTAAAATATCAAGGTGATCTTAGCTTTGGGATGGGGCCTGCAGGTGTAAACGATTTAACGTTTAATTTGGGCTTATCGCGCGTAGAAGGCGATAGCTTTGCAGATGAAATGCGCGCGTGGTTAAGTTTTTATTATTCGCTTTAGCGTTTTTAAAAGCAAAGGTAAAAATAATTAATAACGGGGTTTGAGCGGCGATTTAAGTGCCGTAAAACCCACATTTACTTTGTCATACTTAACGACAGTAACTTAGCTTGATACACATTAAGCTTTTGTTTGTCGCGTTCAAGTTCGATGGCTTTTTCAAGTAAGCTTTGTGTTTGTTGAGTTTTACCTTGCTGAAAGCGTATTTTCGCCAGCTCTAAATACAGATCGGCTATATACGGTGCTTTTACTATTGCTTGCTCAACATGTTTGTTAGCGCTATAAATATTTCCTGTTTGTAACTCATTTTTAGCCAGTACTAATAACTCATAAGGATCTTTTTCTATATTTATTAGTTGTAAAGATAACTGCTGCGCAAGCTGAGTATCACCAAGCTGTTGAGCTAATAATTGATAGTTACTAATTAAATTTATGCTCGCATAATTGTTATTTAATGCTGCTTGATAAATATTTTTCGCGCTTTGTAAGTCGCCAGCATGGCGGTGTAATATGCCTGCTAAGTTAAATAGCTCAGGATCTTTAGGGGTGTAGTTATTAGCTTGCAAAATAAGAGAATATGCCATGTTTAATTGTTTGTTTGCTAATGCGCTAGCGGCTAAATTGCTATAAAACTTAGCGAGTAAGTCATTATGGTTAGCACTACCTGAGTAAACACTGTCTCGAGTTGGGAAGTAGTCGATTAACGTACCTGCGCGGGTTGTTATTGTGCTTATTGGATTTATGTTTTTAGCGGTACCTATTTCTTTAGGGGCATAAACCATAGTTCTAAAATGGTTAGCTACATACACTAAGTTACTTTCTTTTGCGTAAACAGGCTCGCTGGTCATTTCTTGAAAACTCGTATCTAAACCAAGAATGCGAGCATAGCTTTGGGTAAGCACCGCTAGGCTAATACAGTTTCCTTGCGCTCGATTAACTGTTTGTGTAGAAGTGAGTGTATCGCCGTGATATGTAAAGTTAGTTAGTTGGTTTTCAAGGTAATTATAAACAACTCTATCGGTACGAATCCCAGATAATAGCTGTTTTTTGGCATACGCTAAAAACTGCTCTGTCTCGACCTCAGACAGCTCAAAAATAGCTTGTTCAGATAAAGTGGGTTGCTGGCTAAATAAAGCATGATTAATTACTTGTGTAAGCGGTATAGTTTGCAGTATTTGCTTTTGATTGTTAGTACTGCTGCAGCCGGTTATTAATGAAAAAATAGTAATTATCACAAGCGTATAAAATTTCATAAACTCACTCCATTGATACAAAAGTAAGTAGCTTAAATAGAGTTAATTACTACTTTACCTAACATTATAATGAGTTTGTTTTTTAATCAAGGGTTTGCTGTGCGGCGTTTATTTAAACGGTTTTGTCGTGACTGCTTTTTGCGTGCACGTCGGGTAAGCCATAAATAAAAGCCAGTACCTGCAAGCCATACAGGGCTTAAGCCAATAACAGCCCACAGCACCTTACTTACAAGCCCTGCAAAGTAGCCAAAGTGGAGCTTTCTAAAGCTATCAATTACTTGCCAGCCAATCCCTACTTCGCGAATATCCCAGTTAGCCATGTGTTCGCCAGTTAGCTTACTGTAAGTAATTGTATTGGCGTATTCACTAGCCAGCGGATTGGTTGTGCTTACTTCACCAAATAAGGTAATGTTTTCGTCTGGCTCTAATGGCAAAACTAAAAAAGTACCGTTAAAAGTAGAGATTTGTTTTTTGCTGTCATCGAGTATTTGCTGCAACGAAGTGTCGTGACTGTATAAGGGGTTGGTTAGTACATAATGCTCTTCTTGTGCGTGTTCTATCACTTCGTGATACCACACAGCCCAGTTAAAGTAGCCGCCAGTAATGGCTAAAATAATAATAATGGGTGAGCCTAACACGCCGGTCATTTTATGAATGTCGCTAAGCACTATTTGTAGTGTTGCACGCCAGCGTACGCTAAATAAGCGTCGCCAAAATTTGCGATAAATAATCAGGCCGCTAATACCCAATACGAGTAAAAACACCGCAAAAAAGAACCCTAATACAGTGCCCGTTTGCCCTGGTAAATTTTTAAAATCGTTAAGTAAAAAGGTGTAATGCAGCTCTAAAAACCAATCGGTGAAATAATGGCTGGTACCCACAGGCTCTGACAAAATATCACCTGTGTATTGGTTTAAATGTAACTTAGCCCATTGCTCTGTACCGCGCTTTATTAAGTAAACCCGATCAGCAGTATCATCGTTAAATATTTCCCAACTAGCTACTATATAATTAGGGTAAGTACGCTCTGTTTTAGCGATTAACTTATCAATAGGTAGTCGCTCAGGTAATGCTTTTACCACAAAGTGGCTATTTGGCATTAGCAGGCCATCTATTTCGCTTTTAAATACTAAAACACTCCCTGTAATGCTAATAACAATAAGGGGGATGATAGCAATAAGGGCAACCCAGCTATGAATTTTAAACAGTGTTTTTCGCATATATAAAACAAGAAAAGATGATAAGTATTGCGCATGATAACAATTATCAATTGCAATTCAAGTTTTGCAGATGGTTATGCTAAAAACAGCAAAAGCGTGAACTCAAGCTAACGATTTTTGTATAGCTAAGTTGCCAGCTGCTAAAAAAATATTTTCAATTTAGTTGAGTAAAATCTAGTCGCCACTACAATGCCGCTATAATATAAAATCCTTTAAAAACATATGTTTATTATATGTTTCCATTTTAATTCCTATTAACACTTACGTAACGAGCGAGGTTGCTTTGGCACATTTTCTGCCTGTATTGTCTTCATTTATTTTAGTCTTTAGTTTTTTACCACTGCTAAATAAAATTCGTAAAAATCGCAGCGTGTCGGGTTTATCGCTGTTGATGATGACCTTTGGTGTTGCACAAAGTACGTACTTTATTGCCTTTAATCTGTATTTTGAGCGCTTTTATATGGCGCTGCCATTTATAGTAACAGGTATATTAAGTGGTTCTATTTTATACTATTTTGCGCGTTATAATGCTGAACGAAAAGAGCGTGTTCAGTTACTGTGTATGTTGGCTTTTTCGCTTATTCCATTTACGTTATTAGCTAACCCAGTACTTGATACAGCTAAGGTACTAACGTGGTTAACCTTTGTTGGTTTGGTAATGAGCTCGGTGCGTGTAATGCCACAAACGTATAAAACTATTCGCAGTGGTGATATTAGTAATTTAAGTGCACGTTATTTTAGCTTGCAGTTTGTGGCGGGTATTTGTGGTTTATTTGCCGAGTTTGCTATGGCTACGCAAAGTATTGCGCATATTTTAACGTTTGTGATGATTTTACTCACCAACGCTGCGCAGCTTGGTTGCATTCAATATTATAAAATGCGCCCTAATACGGTATAACGTTTAAAATAGTAGTGATAATTTAATTTAACTGTGGCAGGTTTAAGCTATTCGTAATTATAAAGTTTAAACCATGCAATTAACTATTCATCAAATAGATGCGTTTACTAATGAATTATTTAAAGGCAATTATGCCGCAGTGATCCCCCTTGATACGTGGTTAAACGACGATTTAATGCTAAAAATTGGCGCAGAAAACAACGTGTCCGAAACCGCTTTTACTTGCCAGCAAAGCGATGGCAGCTTTGCTATTCGCTGGTTCTCACCTTTGATGGAAATTGACTTTTGTGGCCATGCCACACTGGCAGCTGCTTATGTGCTTTGTGAGCAGCATAATTTAGCGCAAGTGCGTTTTTATGCTGCTGCCGTGGGCGAGTTAGTCGTTAATAAAAATAGCGATGGTAGCTTTGCCATGACCTTTCCAAAACAAGCACCGGTTGTTGTATTAAATGCCCCTTCTGCACTGCTAAATGGTTTATCAAAAGCACCCACAAAAGTGCTAAAAAACCGCCAAGCTTACTTTGCTATTTACGATAATGAGCAAGATGTAACTCAGCTTAAAACCGATTCGCAGTTACTAAAAACATTATTTCCGCTCGATGTGGTTGCCAGTGCACCTGGAGATGAATACGACTTTGTGTCTCGCTACTTTTGGCCTGCAAGCGGTGGCGATGAAGATTATGTAACAGGCTCTATTCATACCGGCCTTGCCCCTTATTGGGCTCAGCAATTGGGTAAAACTACGTTAAGCGCTTATCAGGCTTCGAGCCGCGGCGGGCAGTTACTATGCGATGTTGGTGATACATATGTAACGATCACAGGGCATGCGGTAAGGTATTTAACCGGCACTATTTTTATTTAGCAAAGCGCTGCATACTTTCTAAATTGTGTATAAATAAACCATGCTATTACTCTTGCGCTGCGAATAAAACGCTTTTATTTAAAAATATAATTTTTGAAAGTTAGCACAGGCGACGCAGCCGCCACTATATACTTATTACTCCAAACCGCGCCTCTATTATTTATTCTTGTTTAAAGTTATTGATTTATAAACTTAAAAATTACAGCTTTAATTTCTCTATAGTATTACTTGTTATTCTTTTTATTAATTGAGAGTTATTTTAGAAATAGTTACTTACAAATGCGTCGTTAATATTTGGTTAAGCTCTGTTATTATGTTGTTAGTGAGTTTTTGAGGTAATTAAGTTATGCAAACAAGAATACTTAAATGGGTTTTTCCTTTTGTTGCACTTGCCATTGGCATAGTGAGCTTTATGGGAATTAACGCTATTGCAGAAGAATCAGCAGAAAAAAAACCAGTAGATACACGCCCTACCGTTAAAGTGGAAAGTGCTTTGGCAAATAATCATCAGGTTATTATTAATAGTTACGGTGAAGTAAAGCCGCTTGAAAATACCCAATTGTCGGCGCAGGTGTCGGGTGAGGTATTAAGTTGGCATCCTAACTTTATTGCCGGTGGTGTAGTTGGCCGTGGCGAAACCCTATTTACTATTGAAAAAGATAATTACCAAGCAGCCGTTTTAATGGCTGAAGCTGAGCTTGCACGCGCACAAGCAGGCTTAATTGAAGAACAAGCACAAGCGCAAGTAGCAGCAGACGAAGCAACACGCTTTCCTGGTAAGGCCCGTACAGATTTATTTTTACGTAAACCACAAGTTTTGAGTGCACAAGCGTCGGTTAAATCGGCGCAAGCTGCCTTAAAACGTGCGCAACGTGACTTAGAAAATTGCGAAATAACTGCGCCATACGATGCGCTCGTTATTAGTCGTAATATTGGTGTGGGTCAGTTTGTATCTATGGGTTCGCAAGTGGCCGAAATTAATAACATAGAAACCGCAGAGGTGATCATTCCTATTGCCGGCTTTGATAGTATTTTTTTACCAGAGCGAATTAAAGGTATTACTGCAACAGTGATTCAAAAAGGACTAAATAGCTTTACTCGTGAAGCAGTAATAGACCGCGATTTAGGTATTGTAGATAGTGCTACCCGCATGAGTAGTTTAGTAGTGCGAATTGACGACCCTTACGGTTTAAAAAGCAAACAACCAGCAATTAAATTTGGCAGCTACGTACAGGTAAGTTTTGCAGGCGCTATGCTCAGTAACATTTACCGTTTACCGCAAGCATTAGTGAATAATCAAACGGTATGGATAGTAAATGAGCAGCAGCAACTTGAGCCGCGCAAAGTAACGGTTATTAGAGAAGAAGGTGAGTTTTTTTATATTAACAGCGGTTTAAATGCAGACGATAAACTCGTTGTTACCTTGCCAGAGTATCCGCAAAAGGGCATGGAAGTAAAAGTGGCTGGTACTAGTACTAACAGCGCAACTGAAAGCTCAGAGACAAGCAACTCTAATACTCAGCAGTTGTAAGGCAGCAAAATATGAATGAACCAATAGAGCAAAAACAAACGGGTATTATTGCCTACTTTGCAAAGAATTCGGTAGCTGCCAATTTAATGATGTTTTTTATCATTGTAATGGGGATTATTAGTTACTTTACTATTCAGCGCCAAATGTTTCCTAATGTAGAAATTAACTACATTAATATTGAAGCTAACTATCCAGGTGCATCGCCACAAGAAATAGAAGAAAGCATTCTCATAAAAATAGAAGAGTCGCTTAAGGATGTAACCGAAATTAAAAAAGGCGTGTATCGTGCGTTTCGTAATGGTGGCCGTGCGAGCTTAGAAATAAATACTGACGTTAAACTTACCGACGTGCTCGATAAAGTAAAACTTCGCGTAGATGGTATAGCCACGTTTCCTGGCGGTATGGAGCCGGTAACAATTAGCCAAGTAGAGTTTAGACAAGACGTAATAGGCATGACCTTAGTAGCCGACCTGCCACTGAGCGAGCTTAAGCCAATTGCAAACCAAATAGAGAGTGAGTTATTGCAGCTTTCTAATGTATCGCTAGTTGTTAACGATGTGCCACTTGATGAAATAGCCATTGAAATTGAACCCGATACGCTGCGCCAATATAACTTAACCTTAAGCGATGTAATGAATGCAGTACGCAGATATTCAGCTAACTTTTCGGCAGGGCAGCTAAAAACTGACTCGGGGGTTATTTCGGTACGCGTAGAAAATCAATTTTATAGCGGCGAAGAGTTTCGAAAAATACCGGTAAAAATTGGCGAGTACGGCGCAAAAGTATTATTGCAAGATATTGCCATAATTAAAGACCAATTTACTGAAGGTGAGCGCTACTTTAAGTTTAATGGGCAAAATGCGGTGTACCTTTCGGTTAAAGCAACCCAAGAGCAAAACATGATCCCGGTTGCCGAGTCGGTTAAAGCATTTATAGAACAAAAAAATAATCAGCTGCCGCCCAGTATACGGTTAGAGCCATTAATGGATATGACTTACTATCTAAATGCTCGCCTTGATATGATGAAAGCTAACTTGTTTCAGGGCGCTATTTTAGTGGCAATTATGTTGTCGTTATTTTTGCGTTTTAAACTGGCGTTGTGGGTAATGCTAGGGCTGCCAGTGTGCTTTTTAGGTGCAATGATGATGATGCCGGTATTTGGTATTAGCATTAATATTATTTCGTTATTTGCGTTTATTATGGTGCTGGGAATAGTGGTGGACGACGCCATAGTCATAGGAGAGAGCGCCTACACCGAAATAGAAAGAAGTGGTGGTGGTGTTGAAAGCGTAGTGCGCGGCGCTAATCGTGTTGCAACGCCTGCGACCTTTGGCGTATTAACCACAATTGCAGTGTTTGCACCATTTACCTTATCGAGCGGCCCAGAAAGCGCGTTTTTTTACGGTATAGCGGTAGTGGTAATGCTGTGCTTAGTATTTAGTTTGGTTGAATCAAAACTAATTTTACCGGCGCATATTGCTCATACGCACTTTGCACCTATTAAAAAAGGCAGTTGGCGCGATCGCTTTAATACTCGTTTTTTTGGCTTTGTAAATGGCCCGTATAAACGCTTTATAGTGCGCTGCGTAGAATGGCGCTGGACGGTGATGTTTGCATTTATAGCAATGCTTATTCTTAGCGTTGGGTTAATTACCTCAAACAAAGTACGTACTGTACCCACCCCTAAAGTACCGCACGACTTTCCACAAATACGCGTAGAAATGAATGATAATGTTTCAGACATACAAACCATTGCAGCTATTCGCGACATTGAAGCTATGGTGCTGCAAGTTGATGAAGCAACCGAGCGTGAATTTGGTAAAAAAATGATCCGCGATATCTTGGTATTTAACCAAGGTAGAACAGAGTCACAGTTATTAGCGCCATTAGTTGATGAAGACTTGCGTCCGTATAACGCCTTTGAGTTATCGCGTCGTTGGCGTGAGGCTATGCCAACCATAGCTGGCGTTAAGTCGTTAACTATTCAAGATGATGCTGGCGGCGGCGGTGCCAACGGTAATGGTGAGTTTGGCTATTTATTGTATGGCTCAGACATAGACACGCTAAATAATGCAGGGCGTCGTTTTATTCAATTACTGCAGCAACAAAAAGGTTTGTTTGATATTAGCTCGACCATTGATCCTGCTAGTAAAGAAGTGCAAATGAGCTTAAAACCGGTTGCTTACGACTTAGGTTTAGATCTTTCGAGTGTTGCCACCCAAGTAGGTGCTAGCTTTTATGGTGGTGAAGCGCAGCGCGTGATCAGAAACGGCGAAGAAGTACGTGTAATGGTTCGTTACCCTAAGCTTACTCGCGAAGCATTTTCATCACTTAAACATGCAGTGATCACCACACCACAAGGGCGTGAGGTATTACTCGGTGATGTAGTTGAGCTAACCGAAACACCAGGCATTAGTTATATTCGCCGTGAAGGAGGCTATCGTACAGTTTATGTATATGGCAACATCGACGAAGAACAAATAGAGCCAGGCGAAGTAGTTAAACAAGTTAAAGAGAACTTATTACCGCAGCTTAAAGATGAGTTCCCTACAGTTAAATCTGAGCTTGGTGGCGCAATAGAGGAGCAACAAGCGCAAGCAAGTGAGCAAATGATGTTTTTTATTGGCGGCATGATCCTCGTTTATATTTTACTGGCCGTGCCATTAAAAAGTTACTCGCAACCGCTTATTGTTATGTCGGTTATTCCGTTTAGCTTAACGGGGGCTATTTGGGGGCATTATTGGTTTGGTTTAGATATTAGTTTAATGTCGGGCTTTGGTTTAATAGCCGCCGCAGGGGTAGTAATAAACGACTCCCTAGTTATGACCGATTATGTAAACCAAGTGCGCCGTAACGGCGTAAGTATTAAAGATGCCGTTATTGAGGCAGGCTGTGCGCGTTTTAGAGCTATATTACTCACCTCAATTACTACCTTTGCAGGGGTATTACCTATTATGTTTGAAACCAGCCTACAAGCTAAATTTGTTACCCCAATGGCAGTGGCGCTGGGCTTTGCTGTCATGTTTGCTACTTTAATAACACTGATTTTAGTACCGTGTTTATATATTATTTTAACGGATATAGGCGCGTTATTTAAACGCCCGTTTAGTAAAAAAACCACTAAAGCTACAATTTAAAATAGCATTGTTAGTAAGCAGCAAAGTAAAAAGCCAACCGAATTAGGTTGGCTTTTTTGTTTTATATAGAGCTTAAGTATTAGATTTAAATTCTGGTTACATTCTTTTGTTTGATTGTTGCAAGCTTGCGAATTATAATCTTCATCTTATTAATAAACTGAGCTAATATTTAGTTTACATTTGTTTGTTTATTGCTCTAAATGTCTTGACTGTGTATTTGTGTATTACCAATGCAAGGTTTGGATTTTAAGGTGTTGCTGTGTTTATGCATACGTCATTGGTCTGTGGAAAATGGACACCAATAGGTTGCTTAAATCAGGATGTCCAATTATCTATTGGCGATTCTGTAGTAGTAACCTTTTATGACATGCAAGGAGAGCTAGTCGATTTATCATTTAGTTATGAAGTGACGGTATCTGAGCAGGGAGGGCCTAATGCGTGGCCGCGCCTAATAGCAGAATATATTAATGTGCATGTTCCCTTAGTTAGCGCAGGGCGCATGACCGATACAGGGCTAGTAGTTGCTTATCGTTATAATCAAATATTTGCACTAGAATCAAGCGGTATTTGTAAAGCGGATGTTAGTTTTAATTGTTTGACTAAACGCAATGTGTCGGTAATAGAAAATAGCGCAGAATACGATAGCGTTTATCCCGCTGGTGGCGATAACTATAATGCGGGCATAAAAGTATTGCAGCCCAAAACAGGGCATATTTATCAGTGTAAAGCATGGCCATTTAGTGAATATTGCCGTGTTAATGGTGAGCAAAGTGCCATGTTTGAACCCGGTGTGGGTAAAAGCTGGGCTATGGCTTGGCAGCAAGTAAAATAAATAGCTTGTATACAGTTTTGAATTGGAATTATTTCTCAAGGTGTTTTTCTTAAGATATTCTTCTTGAGGTACTCTCTTCCCAAGGTGCTCTCTTCCCAAGGTATAAAGACAACAATAAAAATTGCAGAAATTTTAGTAATTGTACTTATACCGTTTAGCCCGCTCAGCAATGAGTGGGCTTTTTTATTTTTATGGTAAACTGGCAAATATTGTTATTTTTTAATCGGTTTATTTGTGTCTACTTCTGATTTTTCTTTGGCCTTGCTGCCAAGCTCCCCTATTGCTGAAAAGCAAGCCTATACCCTTAACACACACGATAAAACACGTATCGATAATTACTATTGGATGCGTGATGACGAACGTCAAAATAAAGATGTATTAGCGCATTTACATGCTGAAAACAGCTATTGTGAAGCGCAATTAGCGCCAATGCAGCCATTGCAAAACACTCTTTTTGAAGAGCTAAAGGGCCGTATTGTAAAAGACGACAATACAGTACCGGTTAAAGATGGCAAATACTGGTATCACTCTGAAGTGCGTGGCGATGACGAATATTCTCGTCATTATCGCAGTAGTGATATGAGTACTAGCGATAAGCAAATTTTATTAGATGTAAATAAGCTAGCGGCCGGATTTGAATTTTTTGAGCTAGGCGAAGTAGCACTGAGCCCGTGTGAGCAATTAATGGCGTACTCAGAAGATACTGAAGGGCGTCGTATTTATACCGTGCACTTTAAAAATATAACCACTGACGAAATGCTCACCGATAAGTTAGAAAACACCGAAGGCCAAGTGGTTTGGGCTAACGACAATAAAACAGTTTTTTATGTTAAAAAAGATCTAAAAACATTATTAGGTTACCAAGTATTTAGGCACGTGCTGGGTACAGAGCAAAGCCAAGATGTAATGGTGTACGAAGAGCAAGACAGCAGCTTTTTTATGGGGCTGGGCAAAAGTCGCGACGAAAGCCTTATTATTATTGATTTAGCCAGCACCGAAACTAACGACACTTGGGTACTTGATGCTGACCAGCCAAACGGCGAGTTCAACGCATTAATGCCACGCGAAGAAGGCCATGAATTTGACGTTGATAAGCTTGGCGATACTTTTTACATAGTGACGAATTGGCAAGCCAAAAACTTTCGCTTAATGACCGCAACCAGTCAAACTATTGCCGATAAAACCCAGTGGCAGCAGCACACAGCTCATCGCGATGATGTACTGCTTGAAGGTGTTGAGTTATTTAACGACTTTTTAGTATTAAGTGAGCGCGAGCAAGGGCAAGCCCGTTTTGTGGTTGTTAATAAACAAGGTGAACGCATGACATTAGCGTTTGAAGATCCTTGCTACTACGCCGCCATAGCAATGAATCCAGAGCCAGAATCACGCAGTGCCCGTATTTACTACTCAAGCTTAACTACGCCTGGCTCGCTATACGATGTTGATTTAACTACAGGCGAAAAAACCTTACTAAAACAACAGCAAATATTAGGAGACTTTAACGCCGATAATTATCAGTCAGAACGCCTAATGATAACTGCACGCGATGGCGTAAAAGTACCTGTATCTGTTGTTTACCGTAAAGAGAGTTTTAAAAAGGACGGTACTAATCCGTTGTTTCAATATGGCTATGGTGCTTATGGCTATACTATTGATCCTAGTTTTTCGAGTACATCATTAAGCTTACTCGATCGCGGCTTTGTGTACGTTATTGCGCATGTGCGCGGCTCAGAAATGTTAGGCAGGCAGTGGTACGAGCAAGGTAAAAAACAACATAAACAAAACAGTTTTAACGACTTTATAGACGTTACTAAAGCGCTGGTTGAGCAAGGTTACGGCGATAAAAATAAAGTATTTGCATCGGGTGGCAGTGCGGGTGGTTTATTAATGGGAGCCGTGGTAAACCAAGCACCTGAGCTTTATTGTGGCGTTGGTTGTCATGTGCCATTTTTAGATGTGCTAACCACTATGTTAGATGAAAGTATTCCGCTAACCACCAACGAATACGACGAGTGGGGTAACCCTAACGATGCGCAATTTTATGATGTAATTGCAACCTATTCGCCGTACGATAATATTTGCGCGCAAGAGTATCCGCATATGCTAATAACCACAGGGCTGCACGACTCACAGGTACAATATTGGGAACCGATGAAGTGGGTAGCTAAAATGCGCGAGCTAAAAACCGATAATAATATTTTAGTATTTAAAACCGATATGGATGCCGGACACGGTGGCGCATCTGGGCGTTTTAAAAGCTTAGAAGAAAGAGCGCTCGAAATGGCCTTTTTTATCGCCTTACTAAATAATTAGGCAACAATTAAAAAGTGCACAAATAAAAACATCGCCACTGTAAAGTAGGCGATGTTTTTATTTTATAGCTGCTTAAATACAGCGGTTAATGCATTTAACTTTTATTAATCTAAGTAAGCTTTTAACATCCAAACAAGTTTTTCTTGCTCTGAAATATAATCACTCATTAGCGCGGCTGTACCTTCGTCGTTTGCATCGGCTGCTTGGCTTAAAATTTCGCGCTGCATTTTAATCAACACACTGTAACCTGCAAGTAAGTTCTCTACTGCAGCTACACCGTCGCTAATACCTTTAGCTTCTTTAATTTTACTTACTTCTAGGTAATCTGAAAACGCATGCAGTGG
The DNA here is from genome assembly GCF_017653575.1 of Pseudoalteromonas sp. K222D. NCBI lineage: Bacteria > Pseudomonadati > Pseudomonadota > Gammaproteobacteria > Alteromonadales > Pseudoalteromonadaceae > Pseudoalteromonas > Pseudoalteromonas sp. K222D. The sequence continues at coordinate 2,411 of NZ_JAGGDL010000029.1, read as the reverse complement.
CGCACCATCTAGCGTTAAAATACGCTCAGCAACTTCATCTACTTTTAAAAGCAATAAGTTATAAATTTCTTCAAACTTAATGTGTAGTTCAAAAAAGTTACGGCCTTTAATATTCCAATGAAACCCACGTGCGTTCATGTACTGAATTTGATAGCTGCTCAGTAGCGAGTTTAATGACTTAATAATGTCTTCACTTTTTGCACTGTTTAAACCAATAGCATTTACCTGTGACATAGCTTGTTCCTTAAATAACCGTTAATAACGTTAACTGCTAATGAGTATTGCCTATCATCAGCCGTTAGTAAAATAATTTAAATAGATGGGATTAATAGCTTAAATAAATCGTGTACTTACATTACTTATAAAAATAATAAATAGATCATTAATAGTAATGGGTCGGATTAATTAAAATACCACCCCTGAAGGGAAAATATATCTTCAACACTACAAATCATGATCCAAAACAAGCTTTAAACAAGTTAAGTGCGCCGCTGTCGCATTAATTGATTTAGGTCAAAAATCATTCGACTTGATAACGCATAATAAGGAGGTAGCAATCATTAGGAGAAATAAAGTGAGCACAAAAACAGCTAAACAACATAAAGCTGAATTGATCGTAACGGGTATCGCCGTGGTAGTGTTTTTAATTGGCGTAATAGCGCATTTAGCCAGTGCCAGCTTTGCTAACTTTGATACTTTTGGTTATATAGCCGCACCTATACCACTAGTATTAGGTATTATATTTTTAATTAGTTATAAAATTGCAGCAGCGGCAGAAGATTAATCGTCTTCGTTTAAGCGCTCTAAAATATAATCGAGTACTTGGCGAGAGTAAATCATACTGGTATGGCTTAAATGAAACACTTTATGTTCGGCCATACCTTTGAGCTTGGTTTCATCAAGTAATACAGTGCCATCAGAGCAACTGCCTTTAACAATAAGCGGCATAAGCCCTATGGGTAAATCACCAGCAATACTGTAAAGTTTGGCTTTAAAAGGCCAATTACCGTTTTTAGAAAGTAAAAACTCTACGCTATTTTTTAAAAAAGATTCAAACCCTTTTTGCTGCATTTTTTGCGCAATATGGCTGCCTTTATGTGGGGTGCCTAAAGTAATTACTTTTTCAACATGTTGGCTTGCAGGCGAGTTCGCCTCAAGATACGCACGAGCAACAAGCCCGCCCATAGAATGGCAAACAAAAGCCGAAGGCTGATCGCCTATAAACTCATCTATTTGCGCAAAAATAGTATCGCGATTAGGAGTGAGCGTATTGTAAGTTAGGTTTAACACTTTTACGCCAGAACTTTTTAAGCGAGAGCACAACGGGCGCATCACAAAGCCAGACATATATAAGCCGTGTAAAACAATAACCTGCTTAACCTTCATACGCCCCTCACCTTGGTGTTATCACATTAACTGCTGTGGTTTTATTTCAATATTGGTCGTGTCGGTATTAACCCACATCTCGCCATCTTGAATAGTAATAGCAAGCTTTATATTACGATCAACCAAATTGGCCAAAGCTTGGGTAACACCATAATCTAAACTAAATATACTAAGATTTTTAAAATCACGTAATTTAGGCTGCTGTTTTTGCCACCAAATAGCTTGGTTGTTTTCGCCATAAGTGTAAAGCACCACTTTTTTAGCTTTATTACAGGCTTTTTTAAGGCGCTTTTCGTCAGGTAAACCCAGCTCTATCCACAGCTCTATTTCTTCACTGTAGTTTTTATGCCACAGCTCGGGCTCATCGTCAGAACTTAACCCTTTGGTAAATTCTAAACCATCACAGCTATTGAGTGCAAAAGCGAGTAAGCGGATCATCAAACGTTGTTCGGTTTCTGAAGGATGCTGGGCCAAGGTTAAATTAAAATCTTGGTAAACGTGACGGTCCATATCGCTAAGCGACAACTGCACTTTCATAATGGTGGATTTAAGAGCCATAACTACTTATTTGAAAAAATTTGCGCCAGTATAGCGCAATTAAATGAATTGCCTGTGAAAATAGCAAGAAATTTACAATAGTGTTTAACTGCTGCCATATCAATTTACTGAGTAAGATTAATAATTGTTAGTTATGTTTTATAGAGGTTGATTGGGTTTTATTCATGGGATTGAATTTTTTGTTTTTAGTTTGTATTGGGCATGAGGTTATTTTATTAGTTGTATACCTTATAGGCTGAAAAATAAAGAAAATTTGCTCAATGTAGCCACATACTTTTTATCCGAGCGTAAATAAGATATTTTTCTATCAAAGCTTAAGCGCGATAGCATGATTAAAATTTCAACGGCTAGTTTATTTTAAGAAGAATTAAATCCTCTTTGTGTAGTAAAGTAAGCGCGTAATTAGCCCCACATACCAATGTTAATGGCACCTATGCATAATTTACTCAGCATATTAACCTGAGGTA
>NZ_JAGGDL010000028.1:0-50069 GCF_017653575.1 Pseudoalteromonas sp. K222D | reverse complement strand
TTTCGTTATAACTGATCTGATCGACTGATATAAATAAAGTTCAATTGAAGCCTAATTTATTTGTGTATAAGAGTCAGATCCTGACACAGGGGGGAAGTAAAAGCTTGGACATTGATCGTTATGCCAGCTTTTATCTATTAGGTATGGGTGATCTTCTAAGTCGAAGCCTATATCAAAGTTCTCGTTAAATTCTTGTTCGTATAATTTCATTTTTACCTCTAATAATACATCCTAAAGTAAGATGTTTTTAGCGCTAAACTGGTTTCAGTCATTTTTTAAAGTTAAATGACTGCCAGCTCAAGCCTAAGCTAATATAATTTATTCGGTTGTTTTAATCAGTAACTATAATCATTATGGCTATCTGTACCGTAAGTATTTCCTTCTGAATCAAACCCACCGTAACCCCCATTCATTACTAGACCACTCGCAGGATTAATAACGACACCATCACCATCACTAGTGTAGCTATTTGAACTCAAATTAGATGTAGAGTAACTATTACTTAATTGAACACTTGATTGGCTAGGCGCTTTACTGCGATTTATTGCTGCTCTATTACGCGCAATTCTCATATGCTTTTGTTCCGTGGCAGACATTGGTCGCCTGTAAGTAGCTACTTCAGGGCTATCTCCCCAAGTAGCGAAGCCCTGTATAATACAACACTTACCCCATATAAGTATTAACATACCAATTAGTACTGAGACTTTTGCAATAACAAAAAATGAAGTAATAAATATTAAAATACCAACGAGTACTTTGCCCATAGCTGTAAATCCTTATAAAATTTTGTAGTTTGAAATTGTGAACTGGAACTGATTTTGAATTCGTTTACCACTTCTATTTTTCAGTGGTTCAGGAAGTAATTGATTAACTAAAGTGGCATCTTTCAGATTTTTTAATAAGAAGGTCTTAAACCTAGTTTTATCTTTACTTTCGGTTTCACCGCCTAAGTAACCTCCAAGTACCTTGTAGTTATTATTCTCTTCTAACTTTGTTGCTATTTCGTCATGATCTTTACCAAGAAGCAAAGCAAGAAATGAATTGTCAAAGTGCTTCTTAAAAAAAGCATACGCCTCAAAGTCAGATTTAAAGTTAAGGCTATGTATGTTGCGCCTACTTATTAATTGAGCTAACTTGCCAGCTTTATTATAACCAAGCGCCTTTGCATTCGACCTTTTTTGCACTCCCTTAGCATCAAGCCAAGCCCATAGATAAGTGGCTTCTTTACAAGGAAGGGATATAATTTCTTTCCTTAGATTATTTCCTGTATCCGCTAAATAAATTGTTAATTGAAATCGTAGCTTTTGACTGTTGTCAGCTTTGGGGTTTAATTCGATATGCTGGATTAATAGGCTCATAGCTTCAGCCTTCTATGCTGAATACGATAAAGGTGTGATCTTTGTTTCAGCAAATAACTGAACAATATCCCAGCCAGTTAAAACAAACACATCAGAGCGTTTCTCAATTTGTCTAAATTGTTTTGAAGTCGATCCTGGAGTCAAATAAATAGCCGCCGAGGCATTGTGGTTTTGTTTTGCTTCCTCTAAAAGCCTAACCCTTTCTGCGTTCCAAGAAATATCTTGTAGTCCTTTAAAAGTAGAGTTAACACCTAATTGAACAACTGCTATATTTTTGCCTTTTGACGCCAGGAGCAGCTCATCGTCGATAATTGTTATTTTATATTTAAGTTTTTTAAGGGCTAATATAGCTTTTTCTTTAAACACGGAGAGATCAGTAAGATTATGAACCTGGTTCCTGAGAAAGATGCTTTTGTAAAATGCGTAACTTGACTCCCTTAACACCTCTAGTTCAACATCATCACTACAATTATGAATGCCGGTGTCTAACTTCATCCCACTACATTTTACTTCAAACATTAGACGATCGGCTTTCATTCTAGAAAAGCTTAGTACATTTGCCCTTTTAGATATGTCCATGAAAGGTTTGATAAGTTGCAGATAGGGTGAGTAGTCTGAGCTTTCGTCTTTGCCCTCTGGGGTGAATGATAAGAGGCGATTCTTGATAGATTGTAGTTTTTCAGCAATGCGATTCATTAGAGTTCCTAGTTAAGTTATGTTTGAACCGCATAGGAACTTTAATAATTGAGAGCTGAATTGCAAGGTTTTTTTGGAATATTTTAATTTCTAACAGGTTAAACATATATGCAAACTAACTTTTGGAAGTTTCCAAGATAACTATAAGAAGAGGTAATAAATTAAACTTTATAGAGAAATTGTGTTTATTTTAAGGGTGAATAGATGAATGAAAATTTGCTTTGGCTCGTTCCTGCGTTAACTTTGACTTTAATTATTATTAAATTACAGTTTGATTTCGGTACAAGTAAATACGTGGTGGCTTTAACCTTCATGTTATTTATGGGGTTCTCATGTTTTCTGTTTGCGTTTTATGAGAATGAGTACATAAGTCTAACAAATCTGATACTTATAACTCTTCAATACTTTGTGAAAGCGTTCTTAATCATGACTGTATGCTATTTTGTAGCCTTTTGTGTGTATTGGTATTTTAGAGATAGGGAGACTTTAATTAATTGGTTTAAAGGAAAGTTTTGATTATAAAGCTGACCAAAGTATATTTTTGAGTCTGGTGCTTTGTTATGTAGTAAACTCTCTATATAAACGAAAAGTACAAAAGCATAGTTTTACTTTTAGTACCCACATTAGTACCCATAGGCTGCGGCCTTTAATTAAAGGTCATATAAATCAAATGAGTAGAGCAGGAATACAGTGGTTCCCTGGGCACATGAATAAAGCCCGTAACGAAATTAAAGAAATAATGCCGCAAATGGATGTGATTATTGAGGTGCTTGATGCGCGCATTCCTTATAGTAGCGAAAACCCTATGGTGGCGACGCTGCGTGAAGGTAAACCGGTAATTAAAATTTTGAATAAAGCCGATTTAGCTGATCCCAAAATGACTCAAATATGGAAAGATTACTTTGAGCAAGAAAACGGCGTAAAAGCAATTGCTTTTGGTAATGATAAAGCGGCTGAAGTACACCGTATTAATGAGCTGTGTAAAAAGTTAGTGCCTCACAAGGTGGGTGCCGATAAGCAAATTAAAGCCATGATTATGGGTATTCCTAACGTGGGGAAATCTACGTTAATTAATGTGTTAGCTGGGCGTATAGTTGCTAAAACAGGTAACGAACCTGCGGTAACTAAAGCGCAGCAACGTATTAAGCTTGAAGACGGCATTATGCTTTACGATACGCCGGGTATGCTATGGCCAAAAGTTGAAAATGAAAACTCGGGTTACCGCTTAGGCGCAACTGGCGCAATACGCGATACAGCACTTGAGTATGAAGAAGTGGCGAGCTACACAGCTGAGTATTTAATAAAGGCGTACCCTGAGCTACTAAAAACACGCTACAAAATAGATGAACTACCAGAGAGTGACTGGGAGTTTGTTGAATTAGCGGGTAAAAAGCGTGGTTGTATTCGTGGTGGTAACCAAATAGACACTTACAAAATGTCGGAAATTTTAATTAACGAACTACGCGATGGCATTATTGGCCGCATTACTATGGAAACCCCACAAATGCGTGAGGAGGAAGAGATAATGGTTGCTGGTTTACGTGCGGCTGCGGCGGCTAAAAAGCAAGCCAAAGAAGACGAAAAGTTACAACGCCGAGCGCGAGCGCGTAAAAATCGTCGTTAATAATTAACCTGAATTTAGATAACTGAAAGTAATTAAAGTTTGTTAAATTACAGACATAAAAAAAGCCCGTAAGGGCTTTTTTAGTTTCATATCTACCGTCACCGATATGAGCAATGTAGCAAGTAAAATAGTAGGGCGGTTACTCGTTATCAACATCAAGGGGCGTTGTGTTGAATTTACAAGTAACCATAGCAGTTAACGTGCGCTACACGTTGTTCCAGGGTCGAGAAACAAATCAGTTTATTTCGTAACAAGTTAGGATGTACTCCCTTCTTGTTGATAGTGATTATCAATTAGATTTGGGTGCGTGTCAACATTCAAATGCAAATAGTTCTTATTTATTTTTATCGTGCATATTTTGAATTGTTAGCACTAAAGTGGGTGCTGCTTTTTTCTGCAAAAACACATATGCTAGTTAAATAATTATAAAAATAATTAAAAGAATAAAACTATGTTTTCTATTTGGTCGATTAGCTTAATTGCCGTGGTGTATTTAGGCATATTGTTTGCTGTTGCAGGGTGGGCCGATAAGCGTAAGGTTTTACCTTTTAAAGGCTTAACTTATGGTTTGTCGTTAGGGGTTTATTGTACCTCGTGGGCTTTTTTTGGCACTACCGCACAGGCTGCAAGTAATGGCTGGTGGCTCGCCCCTACTTATGCGGGCACTATTATATTATTTATTTTTGGTTGGCAGCTATATTGCCGCATTGCGCATATTTGTCGGCAACAAAAACTTACCTCAATGGCCGACTTTATAGCCACTCGGTATGGACAATCATCGAGTTTGTCGGGTTTGGTGTCGCTTATTTCGGTGATTGCAATTGTGCCGTATATTTCTTTGCAGCTCAGTGCTACGGCGCAAAGTATTAACTTGCTTACCGACCGAGCACCCACGCAAAGTAATGCGGTGTGGGCCGACAGTACTTTTTATATCACCTTGCTTTTAGCTTTATTTGCTATTTTATTTGGTGCTAGGCGGTTACGCCCAAGCGAGCATAACCCAGGGCTTATCGCCAGTATTGCGTTTGAGTCGGTGGTAAAGTTACTGGCATTTATTACAGTGGGTTTATATGTTTGCTTTGCACTATTTGATAACCCAGTCGCCTTATACGAAAAAGCCTATGAGCTTAAACTACCCACCCAAGTTACCGCTACGCAAAGCCCTGTTTATGTATATGTTGCGCACACCTTACTAGGGCTTTTAGCTACGTTATGTTTGCCACGTCAGTTTCATATGAGCTTTATTGAAAACAATAACGACAATGAACTGGCCAAAGCGCGGTGGATATTTCCACTTTATTTGCTACTAATTAATTTATTTATTTTACCTATAGCTTACGCCGGCTTGGTTTACTTTAATGGTAATGATATTGGCCACGATTCTTTTGTATTAGCATTGCCTATGGCGGCAAACAATACGCTGGTAACGCTATTGGCGTTTTTAGGTGGGTTTTCGGCAGCAACCAGTATGGTGATTGTATCGTCGATTGTATTATCGGTAATGATCACTAATGATTTTATTAATCAGTTTATTTTACGTCGCTCGCAGCTTACCTCAAGTAGCCGTGGGTTAGATAAAAACAACTTATTACATGCGCGCAAAATTGTTATTGTGCTCATTTTACTACTTAGTTACTTTACTCACCGAGTACTTGGAGAAACCAGCACTTTAGCCACAGTGGGCTTAATGTCGTTTACTTTAGTGGCGCAGTTTGCACCTGCCATGATAATTGGTTTGTGGTGGCGACATGCCTCTTGCAGAGGCGCGCAACTGGGTATTTTAACCGGCTTTGTTATTTGGGGTTATACCTTACTATTACCAAACTTGGCCAGTGGCCTGGGTAGCCAAAGTAGTTGGCTAACAGAAGGGCCATGGCAAATAGCTTGGCTGGCACCTACCGATTTATTGTCGCTTGGTTTGGAGAGTATTAGCCAAGCGTTATTGCTATCTTTAGGTGCAAATTGCTTAGTGTATTTATTAATGCCCTTTTTTAGCCAAGCCACTCTTGCTGAGCGATTACAAAGTAATAAATTTATTGCACAACCCCATGATTCGCGCCTAGATACTACATTGCATCCGTTGAGTTATCATGACCTGGGGGCTTTATTGCAGCGTTTTGCTGAAAAAGAGGCCAGCCAATCGTTAGTTAATCATTATTTTCCTGATGATAAAAGCCAATGGAAAAGCCCGGCTAAAGCCGAGTTAGAGTTATTGGTAGAGCGTGAAATGTCGGCAGTAATAGGCGGTGCGTCGGCACGGCTTATTTTAGACGTAGCTAAAAATGAGCAGCGCCAACCATTAGAGCAAGTGGCCGAATTTGTAGATGAAGCCAGCCAAGTACTTAAATTTAACCGCGATCTTTTACAATCTACAATTGAAAACATTCAACAAGGTATAAGTGTGGTAGATAGTGAATTGCGTTTAGTGGCGTGGAATAAAGGCTATAAACGTATGTTTACTTACCCAGACGATGCTTTATATATTGGCCGCCCAGTAGCCGATATTATTCGCTTTAATGCGCTGCGAGGGTTATTTAATAGCGGTAATATTGCCATTGAAATAGATAAGCGCTTAGCGTATTTAAAGCAAGGCAGTGCTTATAAGTTTCAGCGTTCGCACAGCGATGGCCGAGTGTTCGAAATGCAAGGCAACCCACTGCCCGGTGGTGGCTTTGTAACTACTTATACCGATATTACCGAGTTTGTAAAACAACAAAAAGCACTAACGCTAGCCAATGTAAGCCTAGAGGAAAAAGTAGCAACTCGTACCGCAGCATTAACGCAAGCTAACCAAGAGTTATCGCAGGCAAAACAAGTAGCCGAGCAAGCTACTGTGAGCAAAACCCGCTTTTTTGCGGCGGCCAGCCATGACTTATTGCAACCATTTAATGCCGCCAGCTTGTTTTGTTCTTTAATGAACGAAAAAGCACAAAGCTCTGAGCTAAAAGCGCTAGCACTCAATATTAAAAACTCATTAGGCAGTGCAGAAGAACTGCTTAGCAGTATTTTAGAATTAACCAAGTTAGATTCTGGCTCATTTAAAGTGCAGGCCAGCGAGTTTGATGTTAGTAGTTTAATAGAGCCGCTACGCAACGATTATTCGGCATTAGCAGCAGAAAAAGGCCTTAAATTTATTGTAAAGCAATGCGATGTACGCATACATACAGATAAAGCACTGTTGCGGCGGGTATTACGTAATTTACTTAGTAATGCCATACGCTATACCGAGCGCGGCGAGGTACGCTTAAAAGTGTTGCTTGAAGATGACAGCCATGTGTCGTTTGTTATTGAAGATACCGGTGTGGGGATTGCCGCAAGCGATCAGCAAAGTATTTATCAAGAGTTTAAACAGCTGGGCGAAAAGCCCAATGCCGAAGGCCTAGGGTTAGGACTGTCGATCACTAAGCGTATTTGCGACTTACTGCAAATACCTTTGGTTATGGGTTCTGAGCTAGGTAAAGGAACGCAATTTACGCTCACGATGGTATGCACAGTAAGTAAAGCGGTACAACCTACTCAGCGGGTAATGCTTAACCCCGATACTGAGCTAGGCCGCTTGCGTATTTGGCTGCTTGATAACGATAAAAATGTGCTTGATGCACTTAAGCAACTACTGCAAAACTGGGGCTGCGAAATAGCCACGGCAACTAATTTAGCTGAGCTTGAGCAATTAAAAGCAAGCGCTGCATTACCACAACTACTTATTATTGATTATCAGCTCGATGATGGTGTAACCGGGCTTGAGGTGCTTAATAAGGCGCAGCTTACTAACTTGCCGGTAATTGTAAATACAGCAAATCATGATGAAAGCATACGTGAGCAAGTGCTTGATGCAGGTTATCCGCTATTGTATAAACCGCTAAAAGCACCGGCATTAAAGCGTATGATTAAGCGACTAACCAAGTAAGTTAACGGTGTAGTGTTTGTGGGCTAGTTTACTTCTAACTTACCGACTTGCGATAGCTGGTTAAATAAAATGCCAGCTTGGGTGCGGTTATAAACGTTGAGTTTGCGTAAAATAGCAGAAACATGCTGCTTAATAGTGGTTTCTTGAATCGACATTTCAAAAGCTATTTGCTTATTCAGTAAACCGTCGGCAATCATGGCAAGTACGCGGTATTGTTGCGGGGTAAGCTTTTCGAGATTTAGGGCAAAGCTGCTTTGCTCGTCATTAACAACTACGTCGGTTAAATCAATATCTGCGGGCAGCCAAGTGTCGCCATTGAGTACATGGCCAATAGCTTCGCCTATTATATCGAGCGATGATGATTTAGGAATATAACCTGCGGCACCTAAGCTCATAGCTTGTTTTATAATGCTGGGAGTTTCGTTGGCAGAAACCATAATTACTAAAATGTCGGGGTAATGATTACGTAGTTGCGATAGCGCTTGTAGGCCATTAGCACCGGGAATGGTTAAATCTAAAAATATAAGTTCTATTTCTGGGTGTATTTTGAGTAAGGCAAACAGTCCGTCTATGTCGCTGGTTTCTTGTATATGCTCTTCAGGAACGCAGGTTGCGGCTGCTTGGCGTAATGCACTTCTAAACAACGGGTGGTCGTCGGCAATTATGGTATTCACAGCAAAAGACATTCCAAATATTCTCCAATACATTTAGTTATAAGTGATTTTGCACCGTGAAACAAGGTTTGTCTGTTGGGGATAACACAGACAAACCTTTCACATAATAAAGACTAGAAGCGGTAGCCAACAGTTAACGACACAGTACGTGGGTCGCCAAAGTAGCCAATTAAGGTATTATCACCGCCTAAACCAGGCTGGTATTTGCTTACATTCGTTGGATCACTCGGATCGGGTGCTACAAACTGGTAACCGCCAATCATGTATTCTTCATTGGTGAGGTTTTTACCATATACACCAGCGGTCCAATGGCCGTCGGCGCTGTACCAAGTAACGCCTAGATTAAGCAGTCCGTACGCGTCTTGAGTTAGTAGGCTGTCTTCTTCAAATAAGGCGTAATCACCACGGTGGTAGTAATTACCATTAACTACAAAGTCGCCCATATCTGTGTACATGCGGTACGTAGCGCCTAAGTTAAAGGTTAAGTCTGGCGTGTTTGATACGCTAAAGCGATCAGATTTATCAAAGGCTGCGCCGGTATTTGGGTCAAAATCAATTACGTTATCAAAGCTACTGTCTATATAACCAATTGAGGCATTAAAGCTTAGTGACTCAGTAGCAACATAGTTAAGCTCTATTTCTACGCCATCTGATGTTGATTCACCAATATTACCTAAACGTTGGTTTAGGTCAGATCCGCTGTCGCCTGGGAGTACCGAAATATACTGGCGGTCTTTATGATCAAGGGTAAACAAGGTTATGTTTGCGCGTAAGTTATTATTCCATTCGCTTTTCATACCAAATTCAAATGAATCAACAACTTCTGGCTTTGCTGCTGGTTCAGGCGTGGTGGCTCTTGGGTTAAATGTACCCGACTTAAAGCCTTGGGCGTAACTGGCAAAAAACATAATATCGTTACTGTATTGGTACTCAACGCCCGCTCTTGGGGTAAAGCGCGACCAATCTTCGCTATCATCTAGTACGGTAGGTACTAGTTGTCCTTCTGGGCGAACATAACCTGGGATCCAGCCCGACTCAGGGTAAACAGTGTCGAATATGAGGCCATTATTTACAATCGCTTCTTTGCTGTCTTTGGTATAACGCGCGCCTAGGGTCATTGACCATTTGTTATCAAAGTCGTAAGAGCCTTGAATATAGGCAGCTTTACTTGTTGAGTTACTACAACCACTTACTTCACGAGTTAAACCTGGTAAGTTTAAAGATTTACCAAATTCTTCGAGTATGGCTTCAAACTGGCCACACGACTCGCCATCGTAGTAATACAAGCCCGACACTAATTTATAGTTATCGCCTTGATGATTTAGCTGTATTTCGTGAGTGGTTTGCTCATCTTCATATATAGCGGGTACATCAAAAATACGCTTTGAGGTGTTATCAAAGTCGATATTGGTTGGCGAGTAACCATCTCGGCTGGCGCCAACATATTTAATGCTTGTGCTGTCACTCATATCCCAACGTGCGGTAAAACTATAACCTTCAAGCTCTACTTCGTTCCAGGTAGGTAAGCTGGTGTAAGAGTCGTATACGCTGTCGGGTACTGGAGCGTCAGTGAGTATACTAGGTAGTAAACGATAGCCGCCTTTTGAGTTTGAGGTGTCTTTGGTTTTATCCCAAGCAAGTTTAAAAAATAAGTCATCTGTTGGCGTGTACTCTAGGGTAACGCGGGCTGCGGTTACGTCTTTGTTGTAGTTTTCACGATCTTGATTGGTTAAATCTGAGGTTAAAAACTCACCAAAACCATCGCGGTTTAAAGTAGCAAAACCAAAGCCAACATAGAGCTTTTCATCAATAAGCGGTAGTTGCCCGGTAACTTTTAGATCTTTTTGACCATAACTACCTACCGTGCCTTTAATGTTAAGGGTTGCATCGCCATCCATTTCTTTGGTGACGTATTTAATTGCGCCGCCAATAGTGTTTTTACCATATAGCGTGCCTTGCGGGCCGCGTAGGACTTCAATTTGTTGCACGTCGAGCAAGTCAAGTACCGCGCCTTGTGGACGCGCTATGTATACGTCATCTATATAAATACCTACACCGGCTTCGTATCCCCATAGCGGATCTTGTTGGCCTACACCCCTAATAAATGCAGTAATAGTTGAGTTAGTACCACGGCTAGATTGCAGTGTAGTGTTAGGCGAAAATTGTTGTACTTCGGTCATTACACTAATACCGTTTTCAGCCAGTTCTTGTGCGCCAATAGAGGTTACTGCTACCGGTACTTCTTGTAAGTTTTCTACCGTTTTACGCGCCGTTACTTCAATGCGCTCTAGCTCGCCTTTGTTAACTTGGTTAGTTTGTTGTTCTGCTGCATAACTATTTGCACCGATCAGCGCCAATGACACAGCGAGTGTAACGGGTGCGACTTTTTTATTGAGCTTTATCATGTTGATTACCTTTTATTGTTGTGATTAATGCCAACGGAATAAATACCAGCTATTTATTTGCCTATACCTAAGTGCCGTTGTTTAAGCCTCGCCATCGCTAACTACTAAGATTGCTGCAGACCTTTACTCATTGCTCATGTCACCTGTTAACTACTTTAGAAGATTGTTACAAAAAATGAATTAGTACCATAGTGCTATACCTAGGTTAAACCCATATATAACAATGCCTGCAAGCCTAAATATAACTATGTAGTACCATAGTGCTATGTATTTAATTACAAATAAGCAACAATATAATTAACATTACTGCGATGTCACCTCATCTTTGTAATAACAATAACTTTAGGAAAGCTTATGCTGAGCATGATAGGGCTAGTAGGTGGTTTAATACTGCTGATTATTTTAACTTTGCGCGGGGTAAATTTATTTATAGCCGCACCGCTATGCGCGTTACTTGTAGCACTGAGTAGCGACATGGCAATTTTTCCTGTCACGGCCGATATTAATTTTATTAATGCTTATATGGATGGTTTTGCTAGTTTTTTAAGTGCATGGTTTTTTATGTTCTTGCTGGGATCACTATTTGGTAAGTTTATGGAAGACACCGGCGCTGCCGATAGTGTGGCCAGTTATATAGTTGGCAAATTAGGTATGAAACATGCTGTTTTAGCAATAGTGATAGCGTGTGCGGTATTAACCTATGGTGGTGTTAGTTTATTTGTGGTGGCTTTTTCGGTGTACCCGATGGCGCTTAGCTTATTTAAAGACGCAAACCTGCCACGGCGCTTTATTCCGGCTACGCTGGCTTTTGGCTCGGTTACTTTTACTATGACCTCGGCAGGATCGCCCGAAATTCAAAATTGGATCCCAATAAAATATTTAGGCACCTCCCCCTATGCCGCATGGGAAGTAAGCCTAGTGGTGGCTATTTTTATGGCGACATTTGGCTATTATTGGCTCAATAAAATGATAAAAAAAGCGCTTGCCAATGGTGAGCATTTTGAAGAGCGCGATGACGATCCAAGCGTGGTTGATCGTAAAAGGCCACACCCTATTACTGGGCTTATTCCGCTATTAGTGGTGCTGCTATTGTCATTCACTTTACATGATACATTACAACAAACCGCGCTTATTATTGCCCTACTAGGTGGCGTGCTGAGTATTATGGTAATTAACTTTAAGTACTTTCATGATCTGGCTGGCGCTGTAAATGTAGGAACAACCGGGGCATTAGTGGCAATAGGAAATACAGCCGCGGTGGTTGGGTTTGGTGCAGTTGCCAAAGTGTCACCAGCATTTACTGCCGCGGTTGAAGTAATGACCCATATGCCAGGTAATGAGCTAGTAGGCGCGGCCGTAGCGGTAAGTGTAATAGCGGGGCTAACGGGTTCTGCCTCAGGAGGGCAAGTTATTGCATTACCACTGGTTGCTCCAGGATATATAGATATGGGGGTTAACCCAGAGCAACTACACCGCGTGGTAGCTATTAGTTCAGGTGCGCTAGATACCTTGCCGCACAATGGTTATGTAGTTACTTTGATCCGCGCTATTTGTAAAGAAACACATCAGCGTGCTTATTGGTCTATGGCTGCGTTAACAACCGTAGTACCGCTAATTGGGGTTGCATTAGCAATTGGCTTATTTATTTTCTTTTAAGGGATAACAATGAAAACTAAATTAATAATGAGTGTACTGCTGTTAATAGTAAGCACAGTTGCTTATAGCAATGATAAAACAGCGCCTATGTTGGTTGAAAAACAACATTTTACCACTAAAAATTTTACTACTGTGTCGGGAGTTACGCTTAGCCGAGTAGACGTAGGCTGGGAGAGCTACGGTACTTTAAATAAAGCTAAAGATAATGTGGTACTAATTACGCATTATTTTTCGGGCACGTCGCATGCAGCTGGTAAATATAAAGCCGATGATGCCTTGGCGGGTTATTGGGATGCGTTAATTGGTCCAGGTAAAGCAATCGACACTAATAAATACTTTGTAATTAGCTCAGACACTTTAGTTAATGCCAATTGGCACGATCCTAATGTAATTACGACTGGCCCTGCATCAACTAATCCGGCAACAGGTAAACCGTATGGCCTTGATTTTCCGGTAGTGACCATTACTGATTTTGTTGAAGTGCAAAAACGCTTACTCGATAGTTTAGGTATTAACAAACTGCATGCCGTAATAGGTGCCTCAATGGGATCGTTTCAGGCACTGGAGTGGGCGGTACGTTATCCAGAGCAAGTAGAGCGCTTAGTACATGTAATTGGTGCGGCAACCATGGATGCATGGACTGTGTCGGCACTAGAAAAGTGGGCTATGCCAATTCGTTTAGATAAAAACTGGCAGCAAGGTAATTACTATAATAAAGAGCGCCCGCTTGCAGGGCTTACCGCTACGCTACTAAACATTACCCAAGATGCTATGCATCCGCTTATTTATAACGCTAGTTTCCCAAATTTTGAGGTGCTAGATGACGACGCACTGCAAGATATTCGTACCTTACCAAAAGTAAACCAGGTTTTAGAGGCTAGAGCATTAGCTAAAGCTAAGCTACAAGATGCAAACCATGTGTTGTACTTAGTGCGAGCATCGCAGTTATTTACCGCAGGTAGATCAGCCAATTTAACTGATGCCCTAAAAAAGGTGCAGGCAAAAACCTTATTGCTACCTGCCACTAACGATTTATTACTACGTCCCGAAAATGTCCGCAAAATGCACTCAATAATGGATGAACTAGGTAAGGAGGTTACTATTTCTGAAATTGCGGGAGGCTGGGGTCATTTAGATGGGCTATTTTCGATTACGCCTAAAGCGCAGCAAATTAGTGAGTTTTTAGCCAACTAGGAGGCCTGCATGAGCAAAACAATTTTAATAACCGGTGCAGCCAGCGGTATTGGCTTATATATAGCACAGCAATTAGCCGCAGCGGGTCATCATATTATAGTAACCGACCTAAATGCAGCGCACGCAAAAGAAGCGGCAGAAGATATTGTTATTAATGGCGGGAAAGCCCAAGGTTATGCATTAAATGTGGCCGACAGCGAGGCAATTACCGTTTTTTTTAAGCAGTTACCGCAAGCTGTTGATGTACTTATAAATAATGCCGGCATTCAGCACGTAGCAAAGCTTGAAGAATTTCCGGCTGATAAATGGCAATTTTTGCAGCAAGTAATGCTCGTTGGGCCCGCAATGATGACCCAAGCGGTATTGCCTAAAATGCGCGAACAAAATTTTGGCCGAATTATTAATATTGGCTCTATTCATGCCATGGTGGCCTCTAAATATAAGTCGGCCTATGTGGCCGCCAAACATGGCTTAATTGGCTTTAGTAAAACCATAGCGCTTGAAACAGGAGATGCCAATATAACCATTAATACCGTGTGCCCCGCGTATGTGAAAACTCCGCTAGTAGAGCAGCAAATTGCCGCACAAGCCAAAGAGCATGGTTTATCTGAGCAACAAGTTATCGATACTATTATGCTAGCACCCATGCCTAAAAAAGCCTTTATTGGTTTAGATGAAATACACCATACGGTAACCTTTTTAATGGCTGATGCGGCGCGAAACATTACCGCACAAGCTATAGCAATAGATGGCGGCTGGACCGCACAATAGGAGCTAACAATGGCAGGATTCGATAAAGTAGTAAGCAGTTACAGCGAAGCAATGGCAGGGCTTGAGGATGGCATGACAGTGATTGCCGGTGGTTTTGGCTTGTGCGGTATACCGGAGGGACTTATTGGCCAAATTAAACGCCAAGGTATTCGTAACTTAACTGTGGTGTCTAATAACTGTGGCGTAGATGGTTTTGGTTTAGGCGTGTTACTAGAGGATAAACAAATACGCAAAATGGTGGCCTCGTATGTGGGCGAAAATGCCTTATTTGAGCAGCAACTACTTAGTGGTGAGCTAGATGTAGAGCTTACTCCACAAGGTACACTGGCTGAAAAAATGCGCGCTGGTGGTGCAGGTATTCCTGCTTTTTATACCGCCACTGGAGTAGGCACGCCAGTGGCTGAGGGCAAAGAAACGCGCAATATTAATGGTCGAGACTACTTGTTAGAACACAGTATTACCGGTGACTTTGCCATTGTAAAAGCCTGGAAAGCGGATCGCTTTGGTAATTGTATTTATCGCCATACCGCGATGAACTTTAATCCTATGGCCGCCACCGCAGGTAAGATAACTGTACTCGAAGTAGAAGAAATTGTAGAGCCTGGGGAGTTAGAGCCAAGCCAAATACACACTCCCGGTATTTATATCGATCGGGTTATAAAAGGGGTGTTTGAAAAACGCATAGAAAAAGTGACCACCCAAGCAGCAAAGCAATAAGGAGTAAGCTAATGGCATTAACACGTGAACAAATCGCCAAGCGAGTCGCGATGGAATTACAAGATGGCTATTACGTTAATTTAGGCATTGGTATTCCTACCTTAGTAGCTAACTATGTCCCCGATAATATTGCAGTAATGCTGCAATCAGAAAATGGCCTACTGGGTATGGGGCAGTATCCTACTGCCGATGCGCTCGATGCTGATATGATAAACGCCGGTAAAGAAACCGTTACTGCCGCCACTGGCGCAGCAATTTTTAACTCAGCCGAAAGCTTTGCGATGATCCGCGGCGGTCATGTTGACTTAACCGTATTGGGTGCCTTTGAGGTTGACCAAAACGGCAATATTGCTAGCTGGATGATCCCCAATAAGTTAATAAAAGGTATGGGCGGTGCGATGGATTTAGTGGCTGGTGCAAAAAACATTATTTGTACCATGACCCACGCTAATAAGCATGGTGAGTCAAAATTACTCAGTGAGTGCAGCTTACCGCTCACCGGTGTGGGGTGTATTAATAAAGTAATTACCGACTTGGCCTTACTGGAAATTAAAGATGGTGCATTTCATTTATTAGAGCGCGCCCCCGGAGTGAGCGTAGAAGAAATTCAAGCGAAAACACAGGGGCGTTTAATTATCCCTAAAAACACACCCGAAATGACATTTTAATAATAGCTTATTAATTAAGCCCGCATTGTTGCGGGTTTTTTATAACTTAAAAAGCTACCAATTTATTTATTATAAAACCACTCATGTTAAGTAGGTTAGATCAAGCTCTGGCACGTTTTGAAGCTCGCCAACAATGTTTTTCGGCTGCTGTTGAGGTGACGAAGTCTATGGTTGATACCCTATTTGGTTCAAAAGAGCGTGTTAGTACCACAACACGCTTACCCAAAGGAGTCGACTCGCTTACCTTAAAAAAAATAATAACTGCATTTAATAAACATAAAGAAACAGCATTTACAGCTCAGCAAATGGGTGATTTAGTGGGTGTAAGCCGATTGACTGCTCGCCGATATCTAGAATACATGCTTGAAGCAGAGCAGGTTAGAGCTGATCAAAGCTATGGTAGTATTGGTCGTCCAGAGCGTTGCTATAAAATATGCCAATAAAATAAAGAGTACAGAGTAAGGTAAGGCCTCATTAGGTAAATAGATCGCTCGCTCGCACTACAAAAAATAGCTATTTCAAAGGATGGATCATTTTTTTTATATAATTGGCTGCATTTTAAGCGACTTCTATGGTGATGTTCGCTTTAAGTGATGTTATACTCTGGCCGAATAATTTTTCGACTTTATTAAGAGTAAACTAATGGCAGATTTATCGAAGTACAGAAACATTGGTATTTTCGCGCACGTTGATGCGGGTAAAACTACCACCACTGAGCGTATACTAAAGCTTACTGGTCAAATCCACAAAAGTGGTGACACGCACGATGGCACATCAGTTACAGATTTCATGGATCAAGAGTCTGAGCGCGGTATTACTATTCAGTCTGCGGCTGTAAGCTGTTTCTGGAAAGATCACCGTTTTAACGTTATCGATACTCCTGGACACGTTGACTTCACTGTTGAAGTTTACCGTTCACTTAAAGTATTAGATGGCGGCATCGGTGTATTCTGTGGCTCTGGTGGTGTTGAACCACAATCAGAAACTAACTGGCGTTATGCGAATGAGTCAGGTGTAGCACGTGTTATTTTCGTAAACAAATTAGACCGTATGGGTGCTGATTTCTTCCGTGTAACTAATCAAGTACAAAAAGTACTTGGTGCAACTCCATTAATCATGACTTTACCAATCGGTAGAGAAGATGAGTTTGTTGGTGTTGTTGACGTTCTAACCAAGCAAGCATATGTTTGGGATGCGACTGGTCTTCCAGAGAACTACACTATTGAAGACGTTCCTGCAGACATGGTTGACCAAGTTGAGGAATACCATGAGTTACTTATCGAAACTGCTGTTGAGCAAGACGATGAGCTACTAGAAACGTACATGGAAGGTGTAATCCCTTCAATTGAAGATGTGAAGCGTTGTATTCGTAAAGGTACTCGTGACCTTGCTTTCTTCCCAACATACTGTGGCTCAGCATACAAAAACAAAGGTATGCAGCTTATTCTTGACGCAGTTGTTGATTACTTACCATCTCCTACAGAAGTTGATCCTCAACCTCTTATGGATGAAGAAGGTAATGAAAACGGCGAATTCGCTATCGTATCTACAGACCTACCATTTAAAGCGTTAGCATTCAAAATAATGGATGACCGTTTTGGTGCGTTAACATTCGTACGTATTTACTCAGGTAAACTAAACAAGGGTGACACTATCCTTAATGCGTTTACTGGTAAAACTGAGCGTGTTGGCCGTATGGTTGAGATGCAAGCAGATGACCGTAATGAATTAGCTAGCGCACAAGCTGGTGACATCATTGCTATCGTAGGCATGAAAAACGTGCAAACTGGTCACACATTATGTGATCCTAAGCACCCAGTAACACTTGAGCCAATGGTATTCCCAACTCCAGTAATCTCGATTGCTGTACAGCCTAAAGATAAAGGCGGTAATGAGAAAATGGGTGTTGCTATCGGTAAAATGGTTGCAGAAGATCCATCTTTCCAAGTTGAGACTGATGAAGATTCAGGCGAAACTATTCTTAAAGGAATGGGCGAGCTTCACTTAGATATCAAAGTAGATATCCTTAAGCGTACTTACGGTGTAGACCTTATTGTTGGTCAACCACAGGTTGCTTACCGTGAAACTATCACTAAAGAAATTGAAGATAGCTACACGCATAAGAAACAGTCTGGTGGTTCTGGTCAGTTCGGTAAAATTGATTACCGTATTAAGCCAGGCGAAGTTGCTTCTGGTTTCACGTTTAAATCATCTGTTGTTGGTGGTAACGTACCTAAAGAATTCTGGCCTGCAGTTGAGAAAGGCTTTAAGTCAATGATGGGCACTGGTGTTCTAGCTGGCTTCCCAGTACTTGACGTTGAAGTTGAGCTTTTTGATGGTGGCTTCCACGCAGTGGATTCATCAGCAATCGCGTTCGAAATCGCTGCTAAAGGTGCTTTCCGTCAATCTATCCCTAAAGCGGGTGCACAACTTCTTGAGCCAATCATGAAAGTTGACGTGTTCACGCCGGAAGATCATGTAGGTGACGTAATCGGTGACCTTAACCGTCGTCGTGGTATGATGAAAGACCAAGAGCCTGGTTTAACTGGCGTTCGCATTAAAGTAGACGTACCGTTATCAGAAATGTTCGGTTACATCGGTTCATTACGTACAATGACATCAGGTCGTGGTCAGTTCTCTATGGAGTTCTCACATTACGCACCATGTCCTAATAACGTTGCTGAAGCTGTAATCGCTGCAGAAAAAGAGAAAAAAGCTGCTAAGTAATTAGCACCTTAACTCTTTAAAAAAACCCGCACATGTTGCGGGTTTTTTATTGCCCATAATAAAATTGATATATTAGGGTGTGCTTATCTTTCGAGGTTAAATTTACAGCATTGCGTTTCCTTTTAAGGCTAGGTAATAACGGCGCGTAAATGCCCAGCATGCGCTAATTTGGCGTTAAATATAACGATTACAGCGAGCCCAATGAGTTATTAACTTAGCTGTGTGTATGAAAAGTTATATAGTGTGAGGAGTATTGCGATGATGCGCTATACTCCATGATATTATTGTTGAGTGGTATACCTTTGCCTATAAACGCTACTAATTTAATACAATTAATAAAAAAGGTGTAAACAGCTAATTGCCGACAATAAAAAAGGAGCTATTTGTAGCTCCTTTTTTATTTTAAAGTGTGGCGCTAGCTAAGCTTTTTAATTAGCTTTTCTTTTAGCGCTTTCATCTTTGGCGAGCGTGACTTATTAAAGCTTTGTATTGGCATGGTAACCAAGTGCTCTTTTGGCAATGCGGGTATAGTTAAAGGGTATTGCCCTGCGGTGGGTACCGAAATCTCTTTAAGGTGCACTTTAAGTGCCTCTAGCATGGTATCGTTATCTACTTCACTAGGGCAGATAAATATACCTAGCTTTCTGAGTTTAACCCCCAGTTTTATACTGCTTGAATAACGCACTATAGGTGCAGCTAGTACTAAACCTAGTAATATAGGTGATAGCCACCAAAAAAATACCGGCGTGAAGTAATACGCTGTGCTACCCCAAGCAATAGCGACCAAAGTAGAAAATAACGTATAACTAAACGCTTCTTTCCATGGCACCATACGGCCTTCTCGTGGTTGAGCATCCCACTTAACTTTTTTGCCTAAAAACACACAAACAACAAAATAAGCATGAAACACCATCATTAATGGAGCCATGACAATAGCAAAAACTGTTTCTATAATTGCGCCTAACGTAAGCTTAATAGCACCACCGAAGCGGTTTTTTCTGTGCACCAAGGTTACGATTATACCCATTAGTTTTGGTAGCAATAAAATAACAATAGTAAGATAGAGCAGAGCATCAATTAAATCGGTTTTAGCTATTTGCCAAGTAGGGAACAATTGATAAGCGCGGTTAAAATAAACGTCGCTATTTAAAGCACGTGTTACGGCATCAACCGTACTTAACGCGAGCATAAGTAACCATATTAATGACGAAATATAAGCGGTAGCGCCAAGTAAAAAGTGAAATTTGCTCATCAGCTTTAACTTTGGTGACGGGAGTAATCCAATGTGTTGAATATTACCCTGTACCCAACGTCTGTCGCGCACGGCATAATCTAAAATATTACTTGGGACTTCTTCATAGCTGCCTTCAATATCTGCAAGTAGTAATACTTCCCAATTTGCACTGTGTAGTAATGATGCTTCTACAAAGTCATGGCTGAGTATTTCACCACCAAAAGGAGCATTGCCTTTAAGTGTGGGTAAACCACAGCAGTCAATAAATGCGCTTACTCTAATTATGGCATTATGGCCCCAGTAGTTTGCTTTATCGGTTTGCCAAAATGCCGATCCTGTTGCCAGCATAGGGCTATAAAGTACCGAAGCAAACTGTAAAAAACGACCAAAAAAGGTATCTTGGCGTACCGGAATAGGAATGGTTTGAATAAGTCCTACTTGCGGGTTGTTAATCATGCTTGCCGTTAGCTCTAGCATGCATTTACCTGTCATAACGCTGTCGGCATCAAGCACAATCATATGATCGTACTGGCTTCCCCAGCGCTCACAAAAGTCGGTTAAATTACCTACTTTACGGTGTTTATTATCTTCGCGGCGACGATAAAACAACTGCTTTGATGTCTCGCCTAGGCGCTCACACAAAGCATGCCAAGCACTTAGTTCATTTTTAGCTATTGTTGGATCTTGTGTATCACTGAGTAAATAAAAATCAAAGTTGGCTAATTCCCCAGTCTCTTTTAATGACTGTAAGCTAACTTCAAAGCCAGCAATAACACGGTGTGTATCTTCGTTATAAATAGGCATTACTATGGCAGTTTTTTGCTGAGAAAATGCCTGACTATCAAGCTTTATAGGTTTTATGCGCCTAAGGGTAAGCGGATCAATACGCAGTAACTGCAGTACAAACCCTATAGTACCACTACAAAATGCGGTAACAATCCATGCAAAGGTAATTGAAAATAATGCCAGCAAAGCATATTCAAGTGGTGTCATACCATTTGAGTTTAAAATTTCAAACATAATAGAGATGCCATACGCAGATATACCAATTGCGGCAATGGCAAATAACCAAATACGAAGTGCCTTAAAGGGCATAGATATTTTGGTGGTTTGTTTACTTGATGTCATTTGGATACCAAACATAACTCCATACCTCGCTAATTTCTTTATCATGCAGCTTTAACGATAAGCGCATGTCTACAGGTTTGCCGTTTTGTGGAGCTATTTTAAAAGCAACTCGCCAGCCTAATGAATCAGGTAATTTTTGCACAGTTACATCTCTAACCTCACCCGTTGTTAATTGGATGTCGGCATTTAAATTTAACTTTTCTGAAAGCTTATTTATATCAGGCCCAGCAAAATCAACCGTAAATTGGCGATGGCTTTTAGGTGGCGGATTATCTTCACCCGGTAATGCCGCGCTACCAATGCGAGTGCGAACTGCGCGTGCCTTATCATGCTGAGTTAAGTAAGCATTAAAGGTGGTCATTTTATAGCTTAGCTTTAACGAATCGCCTGCTTTAAATGGTTTTTCAGGTACCCAGTAGCTCACTATGTTGTCGTTTGTTTCTGTATCTGTCGGTATTTCTACCAGCTCTACTCGACCATTTCCCCAGTCACCTTCAGGCTCTATCCACAGGCTAGGGCGGTTGTGATAATGCGCTTCAATATCAAAGTAATTATTAAATTCACGATCACGTTGCGCTAAGCCAAATCCCTTAGGGTTCTCGTATGAAAAAGAGGTTACGCTAAGTTGCGACGGATTATTAAGCGGACGCCAAATCCAGTTGTTATCCTGAGATTGGGTTAACAGTCCGTCTGAGTCATGCACTTCTGGGCGGTAATCGTCAAAAAATTTAGTGCTGTTTTCGCCGTGATAAAACATGCTTGTTAGTGGTGCTACGCCTAATTTTTTCACGTCTTTACGGGCAAAAATTTGCATATCTACTTTAACGCTGGTGTTGGTGGTAGGGTCAATACTAAACTTATAGGCGCCGGCAACCGATGGGCTATCAAGCAGTGCAAAAATGATAATGTTAGTTTGTTCTGGCTGTGGTTTTACTAGCCAAAACTCTTTAAACACAGGAAACTCCTCACCAGACGCTTCAGCAGTATCAATTGCTAACCCTCGCGCCGATAGGCCATACACTTGATTAGGCCCAACAACTCTAAAATAAGAAGCACCTTGAAACACCATTACTTCATCTTTGTACTCAGTGGTATTAATTGGGTAATGCAGCCTAAATCCAGCATGGCCTAATTGTTTATTGGCAATACTCTTGGCTATTTCATCTTTTAAAGGTGCTGCAGTACCATCGTACTGATAAAAGTCAGTACTAAACGGCAAACGGCTAAGTTTAGAATCGCTATCAACTGTATTAATTGTTACTGGTGTTTTATATAAAAAGCCGGGGTGAAACAACTGTAGCTCGTAAAGACCTTCATCTTTCCACATTGACTTGTCTTGTTTAAAACGAATAGAGCGATAATCTTGATATTCAATATTATTTAGCGCATCTAGCTCGATGTTTTTAGGGGCAATATACTCCTCACTCGCTAATTTTTGAGCGCGGGCGCTGATCACATCAAATAAACTGTCTTGCGGGATGGCAACGTCAAGCGTAGCGGAAAATGCTTGCTGAGCTGAAAAAACAAGAAACAAGCTAAGTAATGGTACTGAGGCTTTTTTCCATGTTGATATTAGGTGAATTGGTGCTTTCATTTTCGTTCCTTTATAAAAACATGACTTATTTTTACAGTTAAGATTAATATCGATTTATTAATTTGTTTCATTGGTACTTTTAATAATAAACGTATAAAAAGGCTCAAGTATGCTTTGTTGTTTACAGGCTAAATACGAGAGTGAGTAGATTTAGTACGGATAGTACACAAAGTTTACTGAAGCTTGTCTGAATTACATTTGTATATATTAGGTTTTAATTGGTACAAAATTAATCCCAATTAAATAAAGCAAAGAGGAGGGCTAATACTGGTTATATAGGTAGCAGTTTTTGTTGAGTTATAGCAGCGTAAAAATGATGTAGCACTATTTAAGTTTGTAATTAAAAATAAAGTAAGGCGGGCTTGTTGCCCGCCTTGTAAGGCTTACTTTTTAGCTAAGTATTGTGCAGCTTGCTTAGCAAAATAGGTAAGAATACCGTCGGCGCCAGCACGTTTAAATGCCAGTAGCGACTCCATAATAGTGGCCTCTTCAGCTAACCAGCCGTTATCAATAGCAGCTTTGTGCATAGCGTATTCCCCACTTACTTGATAAGCGAAGGTTGGCACGCCAAACTCATCTTTAACTCGGCGTACAACATCCAAATATGGCATGCCAGGTTTAACCATTACCATGTCGGCGCCTTCTTGCAAATCAAGCGCGACCTCGCGAATGGCTTCGTCAGAATTAGCTGGATCCATTTGATAGGTTTTTTTATCAGCACCCTTTAAGTTACC
Organism: Pseudoalteromonas sp. K222D; assembly: GCF_017653575.1. Classification (NCBI taxonomy): domain Bacteria; kingdom Pseudomonadati; phylum Pseudomonadota; class Gammaproteobacteria; order Alteromonadales; family Pseudoalteromonadaceae; genus Pseudoalteromonas; species Pseudoalteromonas sp. K222D. Next base: position 26,982 of record NZ_JAGGDL010000028.1, on the reverse strand, counting down.
GGCAGAGCCTACCGCGTCTCTAAATGGGCCATAATAGCTTGAGGCGTATTTAGCTGAGTAAGCCATAATGCGAGTGTGAATGTAGCCATCGGCTTCAAGTGCCTCGCGAATAGCGGCAATTCTGCCATCCATCATGTCCGAAGGGGCAATAACGTCAGCACCTGCTCGGGCGTGCGACAGTGCTTGCTTAACTAGTATGTCAGTTGTGATGTCGTTAATTACATAGCCACTTTCATCAATAATGCCGTCTTGTCCGTGGGTGGTAAACGGGTCTAGCGCGGCATCAGTAATTACACCTAACTCAGGGAATGCTTCTTTTAATGCACGTACTGTACGTTGTGCTAAACCATCATCGCTATACGCTTCTTCAGCATGTAATGACTTTTTGTCGGCCGGTGTTACCGGGAAAATAGCAATGGCGGGCACACCGAGCTCAACCAGTTCTTTGGCTTCTATAAGCAGTAAGTCAATTGATAAGCGCTCGATACCGGGCATTGATTCAATTGCTTCACGACGGTTTTTACCTTCGAGTACAAATACCGGATAAATAAGATCATTAACGCTAAGCTGGTTTTCAGCCATAAGACGGCGTGAAAAATCATCGCGGCGCATTCTGCGCATGCGAGTATATGGGAAAAGATCTAGACCAGATTGGGCCATATTTATACGCTCCTACTTTGGGATTGTGGGATTGGAAAATTAATCACTTGGTTACGACCATGCTGCTTGGCAAAATACAGTGCTTTGTCGGCACGTTCGGTAAAAATTTCAGGATTATTTATATCTTCAGCAACGCTAGTATACACTCCCGCGCTGATTGTAAATGAAATAGTAGTGCCAGCCACATGCACATTATTAGTAGCAATAGCGTGGCGAATTTTTTCAGCAATGGCTATCGCGCCATCATTTTGGGTGTTGGGCAATAGCACCACAAATTCTTCGCCGCCGTAACGTGCTACTTCATCAAGCGGGCGTTGTAATTGCTTTTTAATAGTATCAGCAGCAGTACGAATAACCTGATCGCCAGTTAGGTGGCCATAGGTATCGTTTATTACCTTAAATTTGTCTATATCAAGCATAATAACACTTAATGGTGTTTGTTCGCGACGCGAGCGGCGCAACTCCATCACTAATTTTTTATCAAAAAAGCGTCGGTTTTTAATACCAGTTAAGGGATCTTCCATGTTTAGCTGTTCAAGCTCACGGTTTTTTTCTTCTAGTTCTCTTAGTGTTACTTGTAACTCAAAAGTACGCTCATCTACTTGTGTTTCGAGCTCTTGACGCACGCTTTCTTGTAAAGATAGCCGCTCATGTAATAAGGCATCTTGGGCAGCACTTTTGGCTATTAAGGTTTGTTGAGTAGTTACTTGTTCATCGCGCTGTAAAATAAAGAGTTTCATCACCGCATATCCAAGGGAGAAAGCGCAGCTAAGAGAGCAAATAAACACAAAAGCCACTCTACTGTTTGTAAATATATAAAGCCCTGAAACAGTAATAATAAAATAAACAATTGCGGCTAAAAAGCTGCATAAAGCTAGCAAAAGTGCTTTTTGGGGTTCTGATGGGTTTTGGCGAATACAAAGTAAGGTTGTTACAACATAGTAGCCTAAAACAATGGGAGTGGTAATAAGGCAAAATAAGGTGACAACAAGTGTGGGAAAAAGCCAAATAAACGCAATAAGCAGTGCATATATAGCTATTATAATTTTTTGCACTTTAAACCATGTAACGGTTTTAGGCTGGCATACCTGTTGCTGTAGAGGTAAAAAAAGTACCGTTATCAGCATCACCAACATGGGGATCATAAGTTGTACTGTGCCCGCAGAACGTGTGTGGATGAAACTAAAGCCACAAATAAAATATAATAAGATGCTGAGCATTAATGTTATAGCGCCCGTATAAGCAAAGTATTGCTTACGCGAAAAAGCATATAAAATAAGACAGCTAATCGCTAAAGAAAAAACAAAGCCAATTAATAATCCGTAAAGCAAATTAAGCTTACTTTTATATGTAAAGAGCGCATCTGCCTGCCATAAGGTTAAAGGCACGCGTAATCCTGAGCTATTGCTCACTTTAACGATAACAGTGGTATTACTGTGAGTAGGAAGCGTTAATTTTACCAGCAAAGGTTCGTTTTTTATTTGTTGTTGTGGCAGTAAAGGAGGGGCATTAATATTTATTGAGGAGGATCGTCGCTTATCGAGTAAGTGATATACCTGTACTTCATTTAATAGCGGATTATCGATAGAGAGTATTGGCGTTACACGTGTATTGAGCGTGTTTTTAATTGTAAATTGGATCCAAACAGGGCGTTGTTCAACGCCTAAATTAAGAGGTTTGTTGGTTAACGTTTGCCACTGTTTAAGATCGCTCTGCTGGGCGGTTGTTATAGATGTAGGCGCAAAAGAATAATAAATAGAGTTTATTTTTTCAGATGTAAACTGCTCATCTATCTCTATCGTATTAGCGGCTGCTAAACCAGCAAAAAGGATAGTTAATAGACTTAATAACACCCCAATAACTTTCATTACTTAGCTTTTAAATCAAAAATATTATAAAAATTTAGAGTCGTTTGCTGCGCTATTGCCTCAGGAGTAAGGTTATATAATTGGGCAATTGTTTCGCACACATAAGTTAATAAGGCAGGTTCATTACGGCGAGATTTAGGCTTTGGGTTAACGGTGCGCGGAATCAAAAAAGGCGCATCAGTTTCTATTAGCAGTTTATTAAGAGGGATACTGGGGATTAATTGTTGTAGTTCTTTTCCACGGCGTTCATCGCAAACCCAGCCGGTAATGCCTATATAAAGCCCTAACGCTAAGTAGCTTTTTAATGCCTGAGCGTTACCTGTAAAGCAATGTAATACGCCGCGTACATTAAATTCTTTTAAAATACTGAGCATGTCTTCGCTGGCATCACGTTCATGCAAATATACAGGTAAGTTTAGCTGTTCAGCTAGGGCAAGCTGGCGTCTAAGTACACTTCGTTGTACATCGCGAGGCGAAAAATCACGGTTATAATCAAGGCCGCACTCCCCAATGGCTATAACTTGTTTATGGCTTGCAAGTTGAGTGAGTTGCGTCTCAAGCTCATCAGTAGCCGATTTAGCATCGTGAGGATGTACGCCTGCTGTAGAAAATTGCTGATGCTCTATAGCCAGCTCAAGCGACTGCTCACTGGCTGCTACATCGCAGCCTATAATCAGCATATGCTTTACTCCCGCAGCTTTAGCGCGGGCAATAATATCTTGATGCTGTTCATCAAACTGATGGTTAGTTAAATTAACCCCAGCATCAATTAAACTGTATGGCATTATTGAGTACGTTTAACGCGTATAGAGCGGTTTTGACCTTCTTTTTTTAATAAAAAAGAATTAAATACACCACGACTAATAACCACGTTGTCATCTTCTTTTAGCGTTATGCCGTCAGATCCAATTTGGCGCCATTGTTGGCCGTTTTCTAGAGTAATAATTAACTCACCATAAGCTGCTTCTTTAATGGCTGATACAGTTGAGCTAATAGAGCTGTCATTTTCTTTCGCAATATTTTTATGCTCTAAACCAAACTCTTCTGCTTGTGTTACCGCTACAGCAACAGGTGCGGTGGCTTCTGTATTTGTTGGTGAGAGTGTTTTATTTACAGTAGGTTTGCTCAGCGGTTTACCGGCAACCGTATTATCGTAACAAAGCAGACGATTAAAGTCGTTTTCAATAAAGCTACATGCTTGCAGTGCTTGCTCGTTAATAGCAGTGGCTGCAAAAGTCGGTGCGCTTAACAAAACTAATAGTGAGAGTAGTTTTTTGTTCATATTATTCCTCAGATTCTTGTTGTGGTTTAGCGGTATAAAATTTAGCCAGAATTAGGCCTAGCTCAAACAAAATAAGCATAGGTAGCGCTAATAAAGTTTGTGACAATACATCGGGCGGTGTTAAAAACATCGCCACTACAAAAACACCCACTACAATATAGGGGCGTTTTTCTTTTAAACTTTGCGTTGTTGTAGCGCCGCTCCAGCACAGCAGCATAATGGCTACTGGAATTTCGAAAGCGACACCAAAGGCAAAAAATAGTTTTAGTACAAACCCTAAGTAGCTACTTATATCCGGTGCTAAGGTGAGCATTGCAGGACCCGCACTGGTAAAAAAGCCTAAAATAATAGGCAGTACTACAAAGTAGCAAAAGGCAATACCACCATAAAACAAAAAGATGCTTGAGGCGAGTATTGGCATTAACATACGTTTTTCGTGTTTATACAACCCCGGAGCTATAAAACCCCAAACCTGGTGTAATATCCACGGAATAGAGGCAAATAATGCGACAAATAACGTTAGTTTAAAAGGGGCAAAAAATGGCGCTGTGACATCAGTTGCTATCATGGTTGCAGTGCTTGGCAAATGTGAAATTAATGGCGCTGCAACAAATGTATAAATGTCGTTTGCAAAATACACTATTGCAATAAAAATAACTAAAATACTTAATAGTGATTTAATCAGCCGGTCGCGTAATTCAATTAAATGCGCGACAAACCCCGGTTTTACTTCCTCAGCCATTATTATTTATACCATTTAGTAAGCTGACCACAAAGTGAGAAATTAATTTCACTTTGTATCATCAATATTTTGCTTATTAGAGGGATCGATTTGAGTTTTTTTATAACTGTGGGTCACAGACTGAGCGGCCTGTTGTAGTTCAGTTAGTGAACTTTGTAGTTCAGGACTTAAATCGGTTAAGTTTTGTTGCTCCGCTTTTTTAAGGTTTTCGTGTAATTCGTGCACACGCAACTCTTCGCTCACTTCAGCTTTCACTGAGTTAGCAAGCGACTTTGCAGTTTTTATCCAGCGGCTTACCGTTCTAATTGCTACAGGTAAACGCTCTGGACCAAGCACCACTAAACCAACAATTAAAACAACAATTAGCTCCCACATCCCCATGCTAATTAAACCTTGTTATTGTCTTTATTTTTTTCAGTATCGGCAGAATCAAGCGGTGCACTTTCTTCTGATTTTTGAATCTGCTCTGGCTTTTCTTTATCTGTATTTTGTTCGTCAGACATTGCTTTTTTAAAGCCTTTAACTGCTCCACCTAAATCACCACCAATACCGCGTAATTTTTTAGTGCCAAACAAAAGTACAATAATTGCTAATACAATCAATAACTGCCAAAGACTAATACCGCCAAATCCCATGTTTATCTCCCGTTTTCATAATTATAAAGTGTATATTTTAAATACTAATTATACGCCTAAAAATGTAAATAGCACTTAGTTTATGTGCTACGCCATGCTGCTATAAAACCAATAATAGCGCTACTTATAGCGATACTTGCAGCAATTAAATCGTGCTGTAAATAAAATAATGCAGCAATAACCATAGCCGCACTGCTAAACAAACCTAAAACCAAAGGTTTATGAGATCTCTTCGGAGCCTGTACTTGAATTTGTGATGGGCGTTTTAAGCTTTGATAAATTAGATCGGGCAGCTCTGGCATTTTTTCGGCCCAAAAGGGTAATTGTGCATACATTTGCTTTATAACCGATAACGGACCAACTTGTTGCTTAACCCAGTCTTCTAAAAAGGGCTTAGCGGTTTTCCATAAATCTAATTGTGGATAAAGCTGGCGGCCTAAACCTTCAACATACAGTAAGGTTTTTTGCAGTAATACCAATTGTGGTTGTACCTGCATATTAAAGCGCCTTGCAGTATTAAATAAATTAACCAATACATGACCAAACGAAATTTCAGCTAAAGGCTTATTAAATATAGGTTCGCAGACAGTGCGAATAGCAAATTCAAACTCTTCAATACTGGTGTCGGGCGGTACCCAACCCGAGTCCACATGCAACTGCGCAACTTGGCGATAATCACGATTAAAAAAGGCTATAAAGTTTTCCGCTAAATAGCGTTTATCTTCTTTGTTTAAGGTGCCTACAATACCGCAATCTATACCAATATATTTAGGGTTTTCGGGGTGCTCACGAGAAACAAAAATATTACCTGGGTGCATGTCAGCATGAAAAAAGCTGTCTCTGAACACTTGGGTAAAAAACACTTCAACGCCACGCTCAGCCAGTAGTTTCATATTGGTGTTTTGCGCTAATAAAGCATCAGTATCTGATACCGCAATACCATAAATACGCTCCATTACTAATATATTATGGCGGCTGTAATCGCTATAAACGGTAGGGATGTAAAGCGAATCTGAGTCTTCAAAGTTACGTTTAAGTTGAATGCCGTTTGCACCTTCGCGCATTAAATCAAGTTCATCAAGTAGAGTCTTTTTGTACTCTTTTACTACTTCCACAGGACGCAGACGTTTTGACTCGTGGTGTACTTTTGCTAACACCTTAGCGAGCTTTTCCATTAAGGCTAAGTCGGCGTTAATTTGTTGATTAATGTTAGGGCGGATTACTTTAATAACTACATCTTGCTCTATACCATTTGTGTCAACTAACGTTGCGGTATGTACTTGTGCTATTGATGCCGACGCCAGTGGTGTTTGTGAAAACTCACTAAAACGCTCGCTTATGTCATTAATTTCGAGAGCTTTTTCTATTATTTTTTGTGCAAGTTCGCCGGGAAAAGGTTCAACCTGATCTTGCAAAAATGCCAGCTCTAATGCAATTTCGTGCGGCAGTAAGTCACGACGCGTAGAGAGCATTTGGCCAAACTTAACCCATACTGGGCCAAGCTGTTGTAGGGCTAAACGTAATCGCAGCCCTGCGGGCTTATCTTTATGCTGATTACGCAGCCAAAATAAACTACCTCGGGCTATTTTCGCAAACCAAGGGATTTTATGTTTTGGTACTAACTCATCTAATCCGTAGCTAAGCAGTGTTTTAGTGATGTAATACAGTCGTGCAGTTGACACAAAAAATCCTTAGCGGGTAGTCAAAGTGGTTAGTAAGGCATTAATACGTTGTTCTATAGCAGCAACTTGGCCTTTAAGCTCACGGTTTTGTTGTTTAAATTGTTTAAGCTCTAACGGATGAATGGTAATTGCCAATTCATCTTGGCATAAGCTTGTTAGGGTGCGGCTTAACTGCGCTTTTGCTTTATTGCCGTGTTGCTGGAGCGTTTTGAAGTGTAAATATAATTGTTGTGCGGGAGCATCACCAAGGTGCGATGAAAGCTGCTCAGGCCAATCTATATCTAGTGTTGAAAATGCATTGCTATAGGTTTGAGCTATGTTTAAATCGCCTTGTAAATCAAGTTTGTCTTGGCGAATTAGCTGGGTAAGCATGGCTGGGTTTTTTAGCGCAAGCAGGGTGTTAAGGTCGGCGCTAATCATGCAATCTGCGTCTGTATCACTGGTTGCGCTATATAAATGAAGTTGCTTGTCGCTAAACACTAGCAGCAGCTTTAGCTGAGAGCCCCTAACATCAACGACTAAGCGCTGATGCTTAACTGCTGCCAACTTTCCCGATAGGCTTGTATCGAGTTTAAGTGCTTGATTAAGTATTCGCTCCACGAGCGAAAGTACTAAGTTGGGTAACATAAAAAAATCAGTTGAGGGAGCCTCAGTAGAATTTTTTTCGGTTGCTTGCTCAAGCGCCATAATTATTTACCTTAGTATTTAAAGCCACGATGCAGCGCAACAATACCACCGGTTAAGTTTTGATAAGTGGTTTGCTCAAAGCCTGCATCAGACATCATGCTTTTAAGCGTGTCTTGATCTGGATGCATACGAATCGACTCAGCTAAATACTTGTACGATTCGCTGTCGTTTGCCACTAACTTACCCATAGTTGGTAATAAGTTAAATGAATAAAAGTCGTATGCCTTACTGAGTATTTCATGCTCTGGCTTTGAAAACTCTAATACCAGTAAGCGCCCGCCTGGTTTTAAAATGCGGTACATTGAGCGTAATGCTTTGTCTTTGTCGGTTACATTACGTAAACCAAATGCAATAGTGATCAGATCAAAGCTATTATCTGGGAATGGTAAGGCTTCAGCGTTCATTTGCACGTAGTCAATATTGCCAACTAAGCCTAAATTATGGAGTTTTTCACGGCCCACTTTTAACATAGACGAGTTAATATCACCGAGTATAACCTGACCGGTTTCTCCGACTAGTTGGCTAAATTTTGCAGTTAAATCGCCCGTACCACCGGCTAAATCTAAAACATGGTGGCCTTTACGAACGCCAGAGCTGGCTATTGTTTGACGTTTCCATAAACGATGTACCCCAAAAGACATTAAGTCATTCATTACGTCATATTTTGCCGCAACTGAATGAAATACGTCTGCAACCATTGAGGCTTTATCGTTTTCGGCTACCGTTTTATAGCCAAAATGCGTGGTCTTTTGTGGTGTTTCGCTCATCATTAATCTCTATCGTGGTAATAAAGACTAGTGTACTTGATTGTGCCCTGAAGGTGCAATTTGAATATGATTTATCAGCTAATTAATGCTCCGCAGTAAAGCTATTTTGCCCTAAAGAGCGTGCTTTAAATGCCGCATTAGAAGCACTTTTAGTTAATTGCTCAAAGTCAGCTTGTTGTTGCTGTGCAATCCCCAAAGAGAGCTTAATTGCAGGTAATGCCAGCGCGTTTTTTGAGCTGATAAAGCGCAGCTTTGCAACACCAGCGCGTACTTTTTCTGCAATTAAATTGGTTGTTTCACAATCTACGTCGGTAAGTAGTACAGTAAATTGATCTTTTGCAGTACGCCCCGCTAGGCCGCTTTGAAACACATATTTTTGTACTTGTTTAGCCACTTTGCTTAAAATTGCTTCTGCGATTACATCGCCAAAGTTATCAATAAAGTGATCTAAATTGTCTATTTGAATAGCAATAGCACAAACCGGTTTATGTTGATTTGCCCATATTTGCACTTGCTTGGTTAAATAATGGCGTTTATACAAGCCAGTTTGACTATCAATAATATGTTGTTTACGCAGGGTGTTAAGCTGCTTTTTAGTTTTTTCGTGGAGTTGTTTAGCATTACTTAATTGTTGTTTAAACTGTTTGTGTTGCGTTAACAGTGTTGCTGTTTGCTGATCTAGCCTTGTAAGTGCGATCCGGCTATTTTTAATGTTATTTTCATCAAGCGAATGCATACACTCGCTAATATGGCCGGCAAAATTAATAAATTGTTTTTCAGTGTGTTGTGCGCTTTTAGACAGCGAGTTAATTACCCCATTAACATTCTCTATCATCGACACTTCAGTGGCATGGCCTTGATTTAAATGCTCAAAGTAGAGTTGCTCGGTAAATAAACTGTCAATAAGAGTGTTACTTGCAATAGCGCGCTCAATGGCGCTATTAAGGTCGTTGTTTACTTGGCTAATATAAGTATAAACAACCTGATAATTAAGTGGTGTAGGTGGCAAAGCATGGCGCTCTAAAAATACACACACTTTTGTCATTTTATCTTGTGCTACAGTCATAGAGTCATGGAACATCATTTGCAAATACCAACTAAATACATATGCGTATTAATTTATAAACTCATCCAATGAAGCGTTTCGCATCCAAGCACTTGTACCATAATCATTATATCGGTTATTTAAAAGTAAAAACGACAGTTAGTTATCTAAATTGTAACTTTAGCAACATAATGGCTGCTTTTATCATCAATTACTTTTTGTTTCATTCAAAAGCATGTTTTATTACTGGTTATTAAATACCAACCTGCTTATATCAGTCGTATTAGTTTTTGCGTGCTTGGTCGTATTTATCTTGCTATTTATTTAGCCTGCGATAGGTTTACAAAATCTATTTAATTGTGAAGCTATATAATAATGAATCAACTTTTATCTCGACCATTACGCCACTCGCTACTGGGAATTACTTTTTTATGCACCTTAAGTGCATGCCAAACAACCTCACTTAATGCCGATAAGCAATTTACTCAAGTTGCCGAAAACATTGTGCAAAATAGACAAGATGCTAGCCCCTACAGTAATAATCCTCAGGGGGTAGATGGCTACTTACTACCTAACTTAACTGCCGAGTATTTAGCGCAAGAATATAAAAAAAATACCCAACTACTTGCCGATTTAGATACGGTAAACATTGATAAGTTAAGTGATGAAAATCGGATTAACTTTAGTATTTTGCGTGCTCAAGTGCAAAATAGCGTGGATGAGTATGTATTTAATGCCCACTATATGCCGCTTACATCTGAATATGGGTTTCATTCAAGCTTGTCGTTTATGGTTAAAAGTTCACAATATAAAACGTTACAAGATTATAAAAATTATTTAGCGCGATTAGCTCAGGTACCACGCTTTTTTGAGCAAAATGTTTATTGGATGAAACAAGGTTTAGCAATAGGGTTAACGCAGCCTAAAGCTGTACTTAAAGGTTATGAAGATTCAATTAGTGTTTATATTGTTGATGATGTAACACAATCTGAATTTTATCAGCCATTTTTAACGAATACTGCAGGCTTAAGTAGCAGCGAATTTTATGAGCTGCAACTCCAAGCTAAAACAATAATTAAAGAACAAGTAATAGCAGCATATAAAGATTACCTCACCTTTTTTACTGAAGAGTATCAAGCAGGTGCTCGAGACAGTATTGGTATTTCGGCAACGCCTAATGGGGCTGCTTTTTATGCTAATCGCGCCAAGCATTACACCACTACAGATATGACCCCAAAAGAAATTCATGAGTTGGGCCTAAAAGAAGTGGCACGTATTCGTAGCGAAATGGAAGAGGTAATAAAAGAAGTTGGTTTTAAAGGCACGTTCGCTGAATTTATCCACTTTTTACGTACTGATCCGCAGTTTTACGCAACGACCCCTGAGCAGTTACTAAAAGAAGCTGCTTATATTGCTAAAAAAATGGATGCGCAACTGCCTACATTATTTCATACCTTGCCGCGCAAACCTTATGGCGTAGTGGCTGTTCCCGCCAATATTGCTCCTAAATATACTACAGGGCGTTACTCGGGTTCGAGCCGCGACGATCAAGCTGGTTATTACTGGGTAAACACTTATGCGCTAGATAAGCGACCTCTTTACGCGCTAGAGGCGTTGACGCTGCATGAAGCTGTACCAGGGCACCATTTACAAATATCACTTAATACTGAGCTAGAAAATTTGCCGAGTTATCGTCGTGATGCATATTTATCAGCATTTGGCGAGGGGTGGGGGCTTTATTCTGAGTACTTAGGAATAGAAGCTGGGTTTTATCAAGATCCATATAGCCGTTTCGGACGTTTAACCTATGAAATGTGGCGCGCTGCACGTTTAGTTGTTGATACGGGAATGCATATGTATGGCTGGAGCCGTGAACGCGCGATGAACTTTATGGGCGATAACACTGCTTTGTCGTTGCACAACGTTAAAACTGAAACAGATCGTTATATTTCATGGCCTGCGCAGGCGTTATCGTATAAAATTGGAGAATTAACTATTAAGCGCTTACGTAAAGAAGCGGAGCAGGCCCTTGGCCAAAAATTTGATGTGCGAGAGTTCCATCATCAAGTGCTACGCCATGGTTCAGTACCGTTATCTGTACTTGAGCAGCAAATTCGTTTGTATATTAAAAACGAACTAGCTAAACAGGATATTTAATTAATCCGCATCAATCGTAATGGCTTATATTAGGGTCTGTTTATCTTTCAAGGTTAAATTTGCAGCAGTGTGTTTGGTATTTAGGCAAGGCAGAGCCTATGTGGTGTGGTTACTCCCCATAAATAGGCGATAACGTAGCATCAATGCCAAACATGCGCTGCCCGAAGGGTTCTGCCTAGGGGCGATTGACTCTTTGTTGCCTACATGGATGTAGGTAAGGGGCGTGAGCAGGACGCGGAAGCTTTGCTCGGTTTTTACTTAGCCCACTAGGTTACAAACCTCGCGCCGTGATTAAATCGCCCCTAGTTTGAACAAATTTCAATCCGCAAAGGTCAACAGACCCTAGGGTTATAAATTAATAAAATGCGCATATCATCTATAATAAGTGATATGCGCATTTGTCTATTGAAGCCATTTTCATTTATTGGCGAAAAAGTACTGCAGAGAGGTTTTGAGTGAACAATTTTATAGTTCTAAGTATTAATGTATTTGCGAGCCTTTTTATTGTTGTATTAGGGTTTATAGTTTTATCGGTTATTATTTTTTATTTTAGAGATATAACCCAAACAAAGCATGCAATTAGGCGCAACTATCCGGTAATTGGTCGGTTTCGATATTTTTTTGAGCGCCAAGGCGAATTTTTCCGCCAGTACTTTTTCGCACTTGATAGAGAAGAAATGCCGTTTAATCGTGCTGAACGTAGTTGGGTATATCGCGCTGCAAAAGATGTTGATCATACTGCTGCGTTTGGCTCGACTCAAAGCCTTGAAGTAACCGGTACAGTGATGTTTATGAACTGTGCATTTCCTACTTTAGATGAAGAAGCGCTCGATCCTAGTAATGTGACTTTAGGCCCTTACTGTAAAACACCTTACACCACTAATTCAATATTTAATATTTCAGGTATGAGTTTTGGTGCTTTGTCAAAACCTGCAGTACGTGCTTTATCTAAAGGAGCTAAGCTTGCTGGCTGTTGGTATAATACCGGTGAAGGCGGTTTAAGCCCGTATCATTTAGAAGGCGGGGGAGATATTGTATTTCAAATTGGTACTGCTAAATACGGTGTGCGCGACGATAATGGCAATTTAAGCACTGCTAAATTAAAAGAAATAGCAGCTCACGAACAAGTAAAAATGTTTGAAATAAAGCTAAGCCAAGGCGCTAAACCAGGTAAAGGCGGTATGTTACCTGGGCGAAAAGTTAACGCTGAAATTGCAAAAATACGCGGTATTCCCGAAGGGCAAGATTCAATTAGCCCTAATGGCCATCTTGAAATTAAAAAGCCGTCAGATATTCTTGATATGTTGGCAACCGTACGTAACGCAACCGGTAAACCAACCGGCTTTAAAGCGGTAATTGGTGAGTATACTTGGTTAGAAACTCTTTTCGCTGAAATAAATCATCGCGGTATTGAGTCAGCGCCCGACTTTATTACTATTGATAGTGCAGACGGTGGCACAGGCGCCGCACCACAGTCATTATTAGATTCAGTGGGCTTACCACTGCGAGAAAGCTTGCCATTAGTAATTAATTTGTTAGAAAAACATGGGCTCAGAGAGCGAGTAAAGGTTATTGCCTCAGGTAAGTTAATCGTACCCTCTAAAGTTGCATGGGCATTAGCACTGGGGGCTGATTTTGTTGTATCTGCTCGCGGCCATATGTTTGCACTAGGGTGTATTCAAGCAATGCAATGTAATAAAGACACTTGCCCTACAGGGATCACCACGCACGACAAGCGCCTGCAACGTGGCTTAAATGTGGCAGACAAAGCACAGCGTGTGGCAAACTATAATAAGTATGTGCACTATGGAGCGGGCTTAATCGCGCACTCGTGCGGCGTATCTAGTGCGCGAGAGTTAAAACGTGAACATGTGCGTATAGTTCAAGAAAGTGGTCTTTCAGAGCCATTAGATAAAATTTACGAAAATTATAAATAACACAGTGAGCATTAAATATGTGAGTGCTTAAGCGCACTAAACTAAGCTGCTTTTTTATGCACTCAATATTTATTAGGTCATTAATTAAGGGCCATTGTTACGCAATATAACAATGGGCCTTAATTTTATTTATTTATTTATTTATTATTATTACTTGCTTGAATGCCGGTAATTTTTAAACGCTCTAATTCACAGCTAAATAAAAATTCCAGCACTTCTAAATGACGACGAACTTCATCAATATTTCGCCCTACAGCATATAAACCATGGCCACGTATAAGCACTCCGTGTTCAATAGGAGTGTGTAAATGATGGTCGCTTACCAATAAACTTAAATGGTCTATGTCTTGGTCGTTATTAAAAATAGGAATGCTTAGGGTTTCTAAATGCGAGGTAAAACCGCTTAAAGCTTTTTGCATTTCGTAGCCAGTTAAATCGAGTTTATGACTTTTTGTTATTTGCGAAAGCACGGTAGCCGCAACAGAATGCGTGTGCAGTACACATTGCGCTTCGGGAATTAGCTGATACAAGCTCAAGTGCAGTTGTGTTTCGGCTGAGCGTTTTTTTGTTCCTGCCAGAGGCTTGCCTTGTAGATCTAGCTGTAAAAAGTGCTCATTGGTCAACTTGCCTTTATCTTGGCCACTAGCTGTTATTACAAAGCCCGACTCAGTTCTTGCTGAAAAATTCCCACCGGTTGCGGGTATCCACTCTTTTTGGCTAACCCACTTCCCAGCTTCAATAAGTTGCGAAATAGCGGTATTGTTGTTTTGCATATATTCCTCACAAACGAGCATCAGTTAATTGTATTTAGACGGCTAAACTTCTATCTTAAGTGATGGTAGCACCGCTTTGCGTGCAAAACCACAATTAAGGATATAGAGTGTTAATAACTAAGCTACCAGCATAAGGTATGTTTTATCAAACTCTAATAACAATTAAGTTGGTCATTTATACTTAACCTGATCTCCGGATAATAAACCTATCTCAAGCAGCTATTTTCAGCGCTAACTGCGTTGAATTTACTTGCAATAGGCCAGCTATTAACGCGTAAATTCGCCTTATTTTCACTGAAAATCTTTGGCTAGAGAAAATAAAGTTAAATATAAATATGATTCAATACGTTAGTAAATCTCTTAACCAGAGTTCAGGTTACACTAAAAACTTAAAAGAGGGCGGCACAAAGCTATGTCAACTTTAACACTTACATTATTGCAAAGCTCACTACACTGGCTCGATAAAGACGCTAATTTAGCTATGTTTAATAAGCAGTTAGATGCAGTGACTCAGCAGTCAGACTTGATTTTACTGCCCGAAACCTTTGCCACAGGCTTTGCAATAAACTTAGATTGCGCTGAGCCTGAAAACGGCAAAGTACTTACCTGGTTAAAGGCGCAAGCGCATAAACATAATGCAGTAATTGCAGGCTCAGTATTTGTTACGCAAGGCAGTAAAAAGGCCAACCGGTTTTATTGGGTGCAGCCCAATGGAGAAGTAGACTTTTACGATAAGCGTCATTTGTTTTGTTTAGGCAACGAAGGCGACTTTGTAGTAGCAGGACAAGCGCGCAAAGTGTTTAATATTAATGGCTTTAAGCTATTACCACAAGTGTGCTACGACCTACGCTTTCCGGTATTTCAGCGCAATAACAACGATTACGATGTAATGATTAATATTGCTAATTGGCCCGCAGTGCGACGCCATGTTTGGGATACATTATTAATGGCGCGAGCGATGGAAAATGTATGTTATGTGGTTGGGGTAAATCGCATTGGTGATGATGCCAATGGTGTTGCTCACAATGGTGGCACAGCGGTATATGACTTTAAAGGTGATGCTTTAGTAAAAGCTGCAGATAATAGCCAAGCGCTAATAACCATTACTTTGCACAAAGCACCATTAAATGACTTTAAGGCTAAATTTCCGGCGCATTTAGATGCGGATGCTTTTAACTTAGTATAAAGCAGCTTAAATTAGCCAGCGGCTAATTAAGTGTTAAAATAGCCGCTGATATTTATTGGCGGCAGCACTATGAACAACTCTTTAATCACTCCAGTTATTTTAGCGGGCGGCATTGGCTCTCGTTTATGGCCGTTGTCGCGCCAAGCAATGCCAAAACAGTTTTTACCCTTACTCGATGCTGAACCTACTGGGCAGTCGTTATTACAAAATACCCTAACACGGGTAACCGGTAGGGTATTCAATCGAGCTATTTTAGTATGTAACGAACAGCACCGATTTATTGCTGCTGAGCAAGCTGCTAGTGCAAATCCGCGCGCATTACTTTTAGAACCCACAGGTAAAAATACTGCCCCAGCAATTGCTTTAGCTGCGCATTATGCGCTACAAAATGGCATAACAGGGCCACTGTTAGTTATGCCAGCGGATCATCATATAAATAATTTTAACTTACTCACCGAGCAGTTACACGGCGCGACAATATTAGCTGAGCAAGGTAAATTAGTTACCTTTTCTATTACGCCTACCGAGCCACACACAGGTTACGGGTATATAAAACAAGGAAGCGCCATTACCGGTACTGACTGCTTTGAAGTAGCTGAATTTAAAGAAAAACCCAGCTTAACCACCGCAACAAGCTACCTGTTAGATGGAAGTTATAGTTGGAATAGCGGTATGTTTTTGTTTACTGCTGCAGCGTATTTACAAGAGTTGGCTCGCTTTGCACCTAAAATTGCCAATTGTGTGGCTAACGCCGCCAATTTTAGTCAGGACTTAGGCTTTACACGCCCCAGTGCAAAAACGCTCGAAGCTTGCCCGAGTGACTCCATAGATTATGCTATTTTAGAGCGCAGTGATAACGTAGTTGTCATGCCTGTTGCCTTAAACTGGAGTGACGTAGGTGGTTTTTCATCACTTGCTAAGTTGCTAAAAAAAGATCCGCAAGGCAACAATGTAAATGCTAATTATGTAGCGCAAAACAGTAAAAACAATCTAATAATAAGCGAAACCGATCATACTATTGCCACCTTAGGGGTAAGTAATTTAGCTGTTATTCATACCCACGATGCCACACTTATTGCGAATCAAAATGAGCTTGATGCACTGCCGTTATTACTCAAAAAAGTAGCACTTACGCAAACTGACAAGTTAACCCACCACCAAGTTGTTTATCGGCCGTGGGGAAATTATCGTACCTTGGTAGAAAGCAGTGGATTTAAGGTTAAAAAAATAACCGTAAACAGCGGCGCTAAGCTCTCTACGCAGCGCCATCAATATCGTGCCGAGCATTGGGTAGTTGTATCTGGGGTTGCCGATGTATGCATTGATAAGCAAGCACTAACACTCAGTGCAGATCAGTCTTGTTATATTGCCGCTAAGCAAATTCATAGTTTGGCTAATAATAAAAATACACCGTTAATAGTAATTGAGGTACAAACAGGCACTATTTTAGATGAAAGCGACATTGAACGGTTTGATGATAAATATGGCAGAAACTAACAACGCTTTACTGCAGCCCTTTGCGTACACACCTTAAATACTCTTCTAAACTTTGCTGCCAAAGGTCGAGCGCTTCATTGATGGCGTTTTTTAGCGGCTTTTTATCAAGCATACGACGCTCTATTTTTTTCAGCGCTAAACCATAACGGTTAAAGCCCAGCTGTAGTGCGGTATTGGCTTGGCGATGTAATAATTTAATGCATTGCTCGGGCTGTTGTTCTACGAGCGCTTGGCAGCGATTTAGTTTACTGCGGGTAGAGAGCACAAACTCGTTATAAATAGACGACACTTCATCAATACTAAAAGAGCTGGTAAGCGTTTCGCTAGCGCTTGCGTCATATAAAGTATCAACCAAATCTACAGCTACAGTAGCCGTTTTAGTTGACTGTGAATCGCTTAGTGCTTGGCGCAATTTTTGGTGTTTAATAGGTTTACCTACAATGTCTTTTATACCCAGCGCTAAGTACTCTTTTACCTCACTAGGGCTTAAGCTTGCAGTAAAGGCTAGTACGGGAGTGCGCTGGTTTTTATGCTCAATTTTAGCCAATGTTTTAAGTACTTGTTGGCCGGTCAAATCAGGTAGGTTCATATCGAGCAGCACTACATCAAAATGATGCGCTTGCATTAACTCTATTGCAGTTTTACCGTCTTTTGCTAACTTAATTTTATGTTCGTCGTCGGCCATAAATTCTACGGCTATTTTTTGATTTAAATCTAAATCCTCTACTAACAACACCTTTAAACCGGTTAAATAATCTTTACTTTGATGACGTTGCGCTACTAGGCTGAGTTCGCCCAGCGCACACGTAATATCAAAGCTAAACACGCTGCCACTCCCTAGGCTACTGGCTATTTCTAACTTGCTATGCAGTTTTTCGAGTAAGCGGCTGGTTATTGCTAAACCAAGGCCTGTACCGCCTTTTTCTTTTCCGGCGCTACTTTGCACATAGGGTTCGGTTAGGTAGGCTATTTCGTCATTCTCGATGCCGGGGCCTGAGTCTTTTACGCTTATTTTAATAGTGTGTTCAAGTTGTTTTTCAGTGATTAGATCAATTTGAATTTTAACGCTACCTTGGTCGGTAAATTTAATTGCGTTACCCACAAGGTTAATAATAATTTGTCTGAGTTTTTGCTGATCGCAGTAGTAACAGGCTTGATCGGGTATATTGCAAAGTAGCTCAAACTTAAGTTGCTTTTGCTCTGCCAGAGGGCTTAGTAATAAGCATAAATTTTGTATCCAAGTTTTAAACTCAATATCTTCTTCGTAAAGAGCTTCGTCGCTTTGATCAAGGCTGGCGTAGTCGAGTACTTTATCAACCAGTAAATTAAGGGATTCGGCAGAGTTAATAATTGCCTCGCAATAGGCTTTATTGCGAGCATCACTTGTTTGGTTCATAACTAACTGAGCACTGCCTAAAATGCCGTTTAAAGGGGTGCGAATTTCGTGGCTGATAGTTGATAAAAACAACCCACGTATTTCTAGGTCTTTACGGGCTTTTTTAGTGAGCTTATTAAGATGCTGCTCTCTGCGCTCATTACACAACAGTGCCATGCCAGCGGCATAAAACATAGGTGCTATAACCCCGTTTAAAAAAAGTAACGAGCTAAACCAAGGGCTTAATAGGGTGTCATGTTGCTCAATTTTTTGCATAAATATCGAGCGGGCAATAAAGCTTACGGCAACTAAAGTTAAAATTATAATATAAACAATGCTGCCGTTGGGATAGGGCTTACGTGCATACTTTATAAATATAAACAGTAAAAATGCAGCTTCAGCTATATGCTGTATATCAGATATAAACAGCCTATCTTGAATAGATGGCGAAAAAAAGCTGTAATAACCCAGCATTACGCTGCTAAAAGCAGTAAATGCACAAACAAGTTTAAAGCCAATACCGCGATAATCTAAAAACTGGCTAATAGCAAGGCAATGCACAATTGAGGCCGCAAACATCAATATATTGGCAATGCTAATGGCGACAAGTTCAGGGACTCGCCCGATCAGAGTAAAGCCAATAATAACGCCGAGCAATAAAACAGGATAAAAAATATAAAGCAGAGTGCCTGGAGTGTGTTTATTGGTGCGCCAGGTTAAAAAATTTAGCAGGGTCATTACAACCATAACGGCGATACTGGCAAAATATAGGGTAAAAGAGTCGAGCATTGAGGCACCAATAGCGTGTTATTAGATTAAAAGTATAACAATAATTACTTAACCGAAAATAGCTCAATATATTGTTTAACACATTGAACTGTATTGAAATTAAAACGTATATTTTATTTGCTGGGGAGCGACTTATTATTTAAAGTTTGAGTTTGCTGATTAAGCTTGCCCAGATACAAAAACAGACACGTATGTGCCTGTTTTGTGTTTAAACTAAAGTTTAAATTAACGTATTTCGTCTGGAATATGCTGCTGTGCCCACGATAGTAGCTCAATACGGTTACGACATTTTGTTTTTCTAAATGCGCTGTATAAATGAGTTTTAACTGTGTGAGGGCTAATGCTTAGCTCTTCAGCAATTTCTTTATTTTTTGAGCCATTACTCATTAATGAAATTATGGCTTTTTCGCGCTTGGTAAGTTTAACTGGCTCAATATCGCCTTCGGTAAGCTTATGCAGTGCATCTTTATTAAACTGCAACATACGATTTAATGCATTACACATTATATCTCTGCGATACCAAAGTTGATCTTCAAGTAGTAAGCGAATACCTTTCATCAATACATCGGCGTTATCTGTGGTGTAAAATACACCACGAATTCCGCTAAGTAAGGCACGATTAGCAAGCTCTGGGTTTTCATCCAAATTAAATAATACGATATCGCATTTAATCCGTAAATTAACCAGTTGCTCTTTTAATTTTCCCCACGCATCTTTGCTCGATGTTTCGATAAACAAAAGTCGTGTTCCTACAGGCACATCTAAAATATTGGTGCCTGTGGTTACGCTAATACCTTGCGTTTTTAACAAAGGTTCTAAAACGTTAATACCAATAGTGTTAATGGGCTCTTCATCTAATAACAAAAAGGCTGAACTGCTCATATTATTTTTACTCTTTTATAAAGCTTATGATTAAGTTTACCACGACCTCCACACCTTTTGTATTAGAAAGTCGCGTTGTAACGCAAAAAGCAAGTACGATATTATGATTATTTAAACATAAAATGTTGCAAATAAGTAATTATTTATTGATTGCGATTACAAAATAAAACAACCTAAAAAGCTTATAACTAATTGTATAAAATAAATAGCTGTTTATAGCGCCACTTTTTTGGTGTTTTGATAAGGAGGCCAGCCCATCTCTTTACCTGCAAGCATATGTAAATGAATATGATATACGGTTTGGCCACCATGTTCATTGCAATTCATGACCACTCGGTAGCCATCGTCGGCAAAGTTTAGTTGCTTGGCTAATTTAGCCGCTACTACATATAAATTACCTACTAAATGCGAGTTTTCAGGCGTTACATCGTTAATAGTAGCAATTGCCTTTTTGGGGATAATAAGTGCGTGAAATGGCGCCTGAGGGTTTATATCTTTAAAGGCGAGAGTATGCTCATCTTCATAAATAATATCAGCTGGGATCTCACGATTAATTATTTTAGTAAAAATAGTCTCTTGGCTCATTATATGGCCCCTAATTAAGTATGATTAAAGTAAGCTCCACTAATGACAAACTTTACAAGCAGTGTCAAACTGAAATCAAATAAAGGAGAAAATATGCGTAAATCAATATTATTAGGTAGTGCCGCAGCGCTATTGTTTAGTGTGTCGAGCATGGCAGAAAATATTCACTTTCCAGAAGAGTTTGTACCTCTGCAAGTTGGTGAGCGTATTATTGAAAGCTCGATATTTAGCCGTGTTGACGACATAGAGCTAGCACCGGGTAGTTATAAATTAAAGCTTAAATATACTGACTTGTATGACCTAGGTTACGACGATCACGAAGTGGTAGAGTCTGAACCATTTTGGGTAAATGTAACTATTGAAGCGGGTAAAGATTATACTTTAGAGTTTAATCGTGCCAAAAATGCGGTTGCGGCTAAAGTATTTGCACAGTCGCCACAAGTAAGCTTAAAAGCAAAAGGAAGTGCACTGGCTGCGCCATTAAGTGTAATTTCTAATGCCCAGCTTACAAACACTGTGCCAGTACAGCAAGTTAGTAATACAACGGCAATGGCAACAAGCGCCAGCGAAGTAAGTAAACTCGTTGCACCTATTAATGGTAAAGGCATGCCTAGCGCAGCAGCAATGCTCGACTTTTGGTGGCAACAAGCAACTCCAGCTCAGCAACAAGCCTTTTTAGAAAAAGTAACCAAGTAGCTTTTTTATGCAATTAAAAAGGGCCGAATGTCGGCCCTTTTTGTATTTTAAACACTCGCTTATTAAGCTCGTTTTTATTTAAATAATTTATTCAAATAATGCGTCTATAGTGCCATGTGCTAGTGGGTGATAACCCGGGCGTGCTTTTAAGTACACGCTTTGTGCCCAGTCTTTTTTGCCGTTATCAATAAGTGACTTATAAAGCGGGACAATTAGCTTGCGACGACCAATACTGGTTAAGTGCTTATCAAGCGCCGGATAAATTGGCTGGTAGCCATTACCTACCGCTAGCATAAACCAAGCAAATGCACGTTCAGCGTTAGTTGATTGCGTTAAGTTATACGCAGTATCAAGCTCGCTCATATGTGTTTGGCTTAAATCGCGCGGTAAGTTATTTAAAAAGTGCAACCATTCATGCACCGACCAATTAGCTGTAGGCAATTGCGCTGCTGTGATATCGCCATTTAACCAAGTAGCTGTTGCTGTATCTACTTTATCAAATGCATCTGATGTTGGGTTAGGTGTATCGCTTGGTAAACCTGGCGCAAAAATCCATTCATTTACTTTATCCATGCTCACAATACCAGGGTACTTATCAATTAAGTTAGCTTTTAGGTAAGTAACAAATTGTGCAGTGGTTAAAGATTTAAAGGCAAATTCGTTAAAGTAAGTTTTTACAAAGGCGTCAAACTTATCGCGGCCATATTTTTCTTCTAGGTAAATTAAGAATAATTGCCCTTTGGTATAAGGTACAGAGCTAAACGCATCATCAGGATCGCGGCCATTAAGCTTTAAGTTAAGGCGCGTGTCTGGTGCATCAAGCGTTTTAATTTGGGCGCGAATACCTGCTGCATCAAGGGCTTGTTCCATTACTGCGCGGTCGCGACCAAATACTTCTTCCATAATGCGGTTTTCAACGTACGAGGTAAAACCTTCGTTTAACCATAAATCTTCCCAGGTTGCATTGGTAACTAAGTTACCAGACCAAGAATGAGCAAGCTCATGGGCAATTAGATTTACTAAGCTTTTGTCGCCTGCAACCACGGTTGGGGTAATAAACGAAAGGCGTGGGTTTTCCATGCCACCAAACGGAAAACTTGGCGGTAGCATAAGCAAATCGTAACGACCCCATGCATAATCGCCGTAAAGTGCGTTAGTTTTATCGATCATCGCTTGGGTGTCGTTAAATTCGGCAACTGAAGCATCTAAAATAGTTGGCTCAGCAAAAATACCGGTTTGATGCGACATTGCTTTAAATTCTAAATTACCTGCGCCAATAGCAATTAAGTAAGGCGAAATAGCTTGTGGCATATCAAAAATGTAGTCGCCATCTTTATAAAGTGCGTCTTTATTGTCGGCACTCATTACCGCACGTATATCTTTAGGAGTATGAATGCGCGCTGAGTACGTTACTCGCATTGCTGGCGTGTCTTGTACTGGGATCCAGCTACGTGCATGAATTGCTTGCGATTGGCTGTACATAAACGGGTGTGTTTTGCTGGCTGTTTGCTCTGGTGTTAACCATTGTAGGCCAGACGCTTCAGGGCGGCTATTATAGTAAATACGTACTTTTGGCGCTTGGCTTTTAAAAGTAATAGTTAATTTTGAGCCTTTAACATCATCGCGTGTTGCTAAACTAAATTTAGCTTTATGCCATGTGCCGTTTTGCGTTTGATACATTACTTTATCAATATCTAAATCGCGAGTATCGAGCACTAGAGTTTTACTGTTGTTATTTTGCCATTCTAGGGTGTGCTCAACAAAACCTTCTAATTGCTTGTCGGCAAAGTCGACATCTAAATCAAGGTTTAAATGCGTAGTAATAACGTCATTAAGATTAGCATACGAGTTTTGATCAATAGCATTGGCCATTGCTTGTGAGCACATACCAGCCATAGCTAGGCTTAAAAAAAGAGGTGTGATTTTCATAATTACCCTGAACACAAATAAATAAGTGTTGGTTTTATATCATGATTGGCGAGGCGGGTTGAGCAATTTTTACATTCAGATGCGCTATTTGCGACAATGCGTTAAACTAACGCGATTAGTTACCGGTATATTTAGAGAGCTTTGTGGCGCACTCATTACAAACGTTACATACATTTGCATTAACCAGCCAATGCCAACAATTTGTTAAAATTAATAACCTAGAGCAGCTTAAAACGCAAAGCTTTAAGCCCCCATTTTGCCTATTAGGCGAGGGCAGTAATACGGTATTTTTAAATGATTACACCGGTACTGTTATTAAAATGGCAACTCAAGGTGTACAAATAAAAGAGCGCGCAAACGATTACTTAATTAGCGTGGCCGCTGGCGAAAACTGGCATCAACTAGTCAGCGAGCTGTTGACTAAAAACATTCCCGGGCTTGAAAACCTAGCGCTTATTCCCGGTACTGTGGGTGCTGCGCCGGTGCAAAATATTGGTGCCTACGGAGTTGAATTGGCTAAATTTGTAGAGTCGGTTGAGTATTTTGATATAGCAAACAAAACCTTTAATACCTTAAATAATGCGCAATGTGAATTTGGCTATCGCGATTCTATTTTTAAACACGCGTTAAAAAATAAAGCGGTGATCACTACTGTGCATTTAGCCTTGCCTAAAGAGTGGCAGCCGGTATTGAGTTATGGACCGCTGCAGCAACTTGCAGCCGTTACGCCACAAGCGGTATTTGAGCAAGTAATAGCAACACGTAACAGCAAATTGCCCAATCCTTATACCTTACCTAATGCAGGTAGTTTTTTTAAAAACCCCATTATTACTAATCAATGTTTAGCTGCCTTATTAACAACCTTTGCAGATTTACCGCATTATAAACACGGTGCAAAGCACCATAAAGTGGCTGCGGGTTGGCTAATAGAGCAAGCGGGTTTAAAAGGCTACCGCATTGCAGGTATTGAGGTACATAAACAACAAGCCCTAGTGCTAGTAAATTACGGCCAAAGCCAAGGAAGCGATTTAATTGCGATGATTAAACATATTCAACACAGCGTATTTTCTCGTTACAACATTATGTTAGAGCACGAAGTACGCTTAATTAATAACAATAGTGAATGCCATATTACAGCGGAGCCAACGCCATGAAAGCACCCGATGGAAATAAACTCGCCATTTTAAATGCCCTCAATCAAGGTGGTTTTATTTCAGGGCAGGTATTAGGCGAGCAACTGGGTATTAGCCGCGCAGCTATTAGTAAGCATATTAAAAGCTTACAAGAAATGGGCTTAGATATTTTTAAGGTAACTGGTAAAGGTTACAGCTTAAATAGCCAAGTCGGACTGTTAAACCAAGCGCAAATACAACAACACTATCAAGCGTTAGGTGCAACTACCGCCAAAGTAGAAGTACACCCCATAATAGACTCCACTAATAGTGAGCTAATGCGCCGCATACAAGCAAAAACTGAGCTTGAGTCGGGTACTGTTATTGTGGCCGAAATGCAGCAGTTGGGGCGTGGGCGTCGGGGCCGGGTTTGGCAGTCGCCATTTGGAGCCAACTTATATTATAGTTACTTTTGGCGTTTAGATGATGGCATACAAGCCGCTATGGGCGTATCTATAGTGGTTGGCTTAGCTGTATATGATGCTATTAAAGCGCTATACAACATAGAAGTAGAGCTAAAATGGCCTAACGATATTTACCTCAATAAACAAAAGCTCGCTGGCGTATTAGTTGAGCTCGACGCGCAACCGCAAGGTCCTTGTCAGTTAGTTATAGGCATAGGTATTAACTTACAAATGCCAGAGAGCTTTAGTCAGCACATTGATCAAGCATGGACTGATTTAAGTCAACATACGCAGCAGCTTAATAAAAATCAGTTGGTTGCCTCGCTTACTTATTATTTAGAGCAGCGTTTAGAGCAGTATAGTGAAAGTGGCTTACAGAGCATGCATCAGCAATGGAATGCTTTAAATGCATTTGCTGGTGAATGTGTAGAGCTAAATACCGGACATCGTAGTTGGCGCGGAATATGTGAGGGAATAGACCCACAAGGCGGAATTCGTATTCGCCAAGATGGTGAAGTAAAAAGCTATTACGGCGGCGAAATATCGCTCAGAAAGGCGCAACTATGAAATTACTCATAGATGTAGGCAATACTTCACTTAAAGCTAAGCTGTGGCAAAACGAGCAAGTTCAAGCATGTGATTTAAATAATTTACCTTGGCATGCAATTACACACGTTATTTATGCTTGCGTAGGGCGCAGTGAGCTACTTAATGCTATTTTAGCGCAAGCCGCCTTTAATAGTATTAGCTGCTTTGAAGCTAAAGTAACTAAAACGCTAGGTGGGCTCACCTGTGCTTACGAGCATTTTAATAATTTAGGCATAGATAGATGGCTGGCACTTATTGCAAGTTTTACCTTGTATCCAAATAAGGCCTGCATAGTTGTTGATGCCGGTACGGCTACCACAATTGATGTACTCAATTGTGACGGGCAGCATTTAGGTGGCTGGATTTTACCTGGCCTTGATTTAATGACCCGCTCGTTAACGCAAAATACCCAGCGCGTTTTTGATGATGAAAATACGCCATTTACTAATCAACTGGGAATAAACACCCCAAATGGTTTAAAAAATGGTGCCTTGGTTGCCACCATAGGAGCAATTAACCAAGCTAAACCTTATTTAAATGATAAAAATACGCAAATTATTTTTGCCGGTGGTTATGGTTCGTTATTACAACAGCAATTCAAAGAGAGTATTTTTGATCCTATGCTGGTTATTAAAGGCTTAAATTATTGGTATGAATTAGATGAAAACAGCAATAAATTATAAAAAAGCCGGTTTTTGCCTGAATTGTGAGCATTTAAACAATAAATTCTCATTTATTTTAATTTTATAGTTGCATCCCAATAAAGCTTACTCTAATATCTCGCCCCGTACTAAAGCAGTGCCGACTTAGCTCAGCTGGTAGAGCAACTGACTTGTAATCAGTAGGTCAACCGTTCGACTCGGTTAGTCGGCACCACTTTCCTTTTTACCGAAAGTGCATTAGTAAAGAATTATCGTGGAGGGGTTCCCGAGCGGCCAAAGGGATCAGACTGTAAATCTGACGGCTCAGCCTTCGCTGGTTCGAATCCAGCTCCCTCCACCACTTTATTCTTGACGGTTAGAGGTATTTTAAGAACAGGTTCCTAACGCGGGCATCGTATAATGGCTATTACCTCAGCCTTCCAAGCTGATGATGCGGGTTCGATTCCCGCTGCCCGCTCCAGTTTATGGTGATGCTGATATAGCTCAGTTGGTAGAGCGCACCCTTGGTAAGGGTGAGGTCGGCAGTTCGACTCTGCCTATCAGCACCAGTTTTAAGAACCTCCTTAAGCGCTTCCTTTATCTGTCAGAAAAAACTATTTGAAATTTGAAAAAATCAACTTAATCTACCTATGGTGGATTATTTTCATATGTAATATAGATACACAAAACTGATAGGTTCCGTCATGGCAAAAGCAAAGTTTGAACGCGTAAAACCGCATGTTAACGTAGGTACAATTGGCCACGTTGACCACGGTAAAACTACATTAACTGCAGCAATCACTAACGTACTTGCAAAAGTATACGGCGGTGTTGCTAAAGATTTCGCATCAATCGACAACGCTCCAGAAGAGCGCGAGCGCGGTATCACAATTTCAACGTCTCACGTTGAATACGATACGCCTACTCGTCACTACGCACACGTAGATTGTCCTGGTCACGCCGATTATGTTAAAAACATGATCACTGGTGCTGCTCAAATGGA